>DAITQE010000171.1:0-7025 GCA_036833235.1 Opitutus sp. | reverse complement strand
GAAAAATATGCAGGAGGCAAAATTCGCGAACGTCCTGATGCCGATCGCAAGCCGTGCGTTGCCGAAGGCCGACCAGTCGTTAGTCGCGTTTGAGCCGTTTTTCACGCATATCCTGATGCATGAGCTGATGCACGGCTTGGGACCGCAGACGATTCGTATCGGCGATCGTGAGACGACGGTGCGGAACGAACTTAAGGAGCTGAACGGCACGCTGGAGGAAGCGAAGGCGGACATTTCCGGTCTGTGGGCGCTGCAGTATTTGATGGACCACGGCCAGCTGGATAAAAGCGAGGAGCGGCCGCTCTATACCACGTTTCTGGCGTCGACGTTTCGCACGTTGCGTTTCGGACTGACCGAGGCGCATGCGAAGGGAATGGCGCTGCAGCTCAACTGGCTGCTCGACTGCGGCGGGTTTGTGGCGAATGCGGACGGAACGTTCTCGGTTGATTTTTCGAAAGTGAAAGCTGGTGTCGAATCACTGACGCGGGAAATCATGACGATCCAGGCGCATGGTGACTACGCCGCTGCGAAGACACTGCTCCAGCGCATGGTCGTGATCCGACCGGAGGTAAAACGAATGTTGGAACGCCTCAAGGATCTGCCCGTGGATATCGAGCCGAATTTCGTCAGCGCGAAATAGGCGCGGCAGGCGGAGGCTGTTGTGGGCGGGGTGCCCGCACCCCGCGGACTCGAAAGCGGGGTGAGGGCCCCCCACCCACATTCGGAACGCTGACGGCGGTCCGCGTCCGCTCGCTCACGCTCGCGGCTACGCGGTGGTAGCGAGTGCGACGGCATGGGCGGCCGGCGCGATCCGATGCGAGAGGGCCGCGTGCGCCTCGCACAGACAGCGTTCGGTTGATGGCCAGTCGAGGCAGCCGTCCGTAATTGAAATTCCATAACGCAGAGCCTTTTGACGAATGGATACGGGTTGGTTTCCCGCGAAGAGGTTGCTCTCCAGCATCAGGCCAACGATCGACCGATTGCCGGCGTTGATCTGGCCAATCACGTTGTGGAACACACCAGGCTGACGCTCTGGCTGGCGGTGGGAATTGTCGTGGCTGCAGTCGACCAGGATCGAGTGCGACACTCCGGCTTTTTCCAACAGAGCTTCAACGGCCGCGATCTGCGGGGCGGTGTAATTGGGACCGGTTGCGCCGCCACGCAAGACGAGGTGGCAATCGGGATTGCCTCGCGTGCGAATGGACGCGGCGCGGCCATCGCTGGCGATCCCAAGAAAGGTTTGGCCTAGGACCGCGGCTTTGATCGCGTTCACCGCATTCCTAATATTGCCATCGGTGCTGTTCTTGAAACCGACGGGCATTGACAAACCGGAAGCCAGTTGGCGATGGGTCTGCGATTCGCTGGTGCGCGCCCCGATCGCTGACCAGCAGATGAGATCGGCGAGATATTGCGGGCTGATCGGATCAAGAAATTCAGTGGCGGTGGCGAGACCGAGATCGAGTACGTCGCGCAGGAATTGCCGGGCGAGCTGAAGTCCCTGAATCACATCGCACGTGCCGTCGAGATGCGGATCGAGCAATAATCCTTTCCAGCCGGTGGTGGTGCGCGGCTTTTCAAAATACGCTCGCATCACGACTACCAGCCGGTTGTCCAACTCGTCCGCCAACGCCGCAAGACGTCGCGCATACTCGCGGCCTGCGTCGAGGTCATGAATCGAACAGGGCCCGACGATCATGAGGAGGCGTCGATCTTCTCCGCTGAGAATGCGGCGAATGACCTGCCGTCGCTCATGGACGAACGCGGACTGTGCCGCCGTCTTTGGCAATGCCGCCAGCAACTCGGTCGGGGTTGGCAAGGACCGGTATTCGATGACGTTGAGATCAGAGGTGCGGTGCACGGTGAAGGTTCAAACAAATGAGTTAAGCAAGCCAGCCGTTGAACGGATGTAGGTGCCTTTCCATGTAGGCTGCGAGTTTGCTCGCGCCCAAACCGCGCCCGGCAAGCGGGCTGCCTACCGATGGTTCTTTCGTGGCGGTTGGCATTTTGGACTCGAGTCTAGATTACCGCGACGGCTTCCATTTCGACGAGCAGGTCATGGCGGCACACATCGGCGAGCACGCACACTTTTGGGAAAGTTGGCAGCTGCAGCAGATACGTAACGCGAGTCCAGGCTTCCCACGCATTCTGGTCTTTGCAGAAGAGCGTTGCGGACGTGATATTCCGCAGGCCTCCGCCTTGTTGCTCCAGAATGGCAGCGATGCTCATCAGCGTTTCCAGACTCTGGCTCTCGGCATCGCCGATATGAGTGCTCACGCCGGCGGTGTTGATGCTCGCGGTGCCTGAAATGTGGACGGTGCGATGTCCTTCAATGCCGAAACTCATCCCGCGCGAGAAAGC
Organism: Opitutus sp.; assembly: GCA_036833235.1. Classification (GTDB taxonomy): domain Bacteria; phylum Verrucomicrobiota; class Verrucomicrobiia; order Opitutales; family Opitutaceae; genus Opitutus. Next base: position 4,667 of record DAITQE010000171.1, on the reverse strand, counting down.
GGAGCCGTAGTTGAATGACTGGTCCTGCCGTGGACTACAGCGGATCGGGTCAACGACCAGAGCACCGGGCGTGTCGGATTTCATCGCGAGTACATCGACGAGGCATTCCTCGCGGTCGGACCAACATTGGATGCCAGTGCTGGCGGGAAATGCCGGCCCGCCCGGCACGCCGAGGCCGGATGCCTTGTAGTGCGCGGTGCGAACCTTGTTCAAATCGTCATACCAGTCGAGCAGGCGCGCAACGTATATCCAAGTCCTGGTTACGTTCGTGTACTGGAAACCGTGAGCCGTCAATCCGAGGCCGACGTTTGTGAACATCTGCTGCGCCTGCGCAGTATGGCCGTGAGCGACCGAACCGGTTGGCGTGGTGCCACGCACTGCAGGAAGGTGCAGCATGCGAAATCCCGCTCCGGACCAAAGGCGTCCACGGCCCGTGACATCGTTCTCGACCGTCGTGACGCTGGTGTCGCCGCTCGTGCTCGCAATACCCCAAATCTGCAGACCGACGAAGGCGCCGCCGTGCAGCGGTGTCCCTTGCAACCAGGTCACAGGCATCGTGCGATCCAGCCCGCGCGCGCGGTAGATCGCGTTTCGCCGACCGAGCACTTCGTCGCGAACCGTGACGAGCCCGTAGAGTTTCTCCTGCATCGGTTGGATGCGGTGTTCGATCAAGGTTGCGGCGACCTGCGAGAACAGATCCTCAGCGGCCAGGGCGGCGGGGACATCGCCGTCGATCGTGGCGGTGAGGTGAAACTCCGTGAACGTCTCACGTTGAGAGGCGCGCACCTCGAGGCGACAGACACCGGACGTTACGTTGAGGTTGTTTTTCATGTTGATTCGGCAACGGCGGTCACGACTTTTCGGATAATCGGTTGGTGGATCAATGCGGGCACGGGCACGAAATGAACTCAGTCGATGCCGTGTTCCTGGAAGACCGACTTGTGCAGCTCCTCGGCTTTCACTTGGGCTTGAAGGGCCTCGATGCGCGTTTGCGCTTTCTTGGCCCACTCGGAGTCGGGCTGCAGGCGGATCACGTCCTGGTACTCGGCGATGATCGCGTCTGCATTTTTGACAGAGGACTGTTGCTCCGACTGGGCGGCGTGCTCGTACGCCTTTTTCTGAGCAGCGTTGCCACACGCGCTCGTCAACAGAACAAGTCCGATCAAGAAAGTGGATACGAACGTTTTCATTGGACATCTTTCGCGCAGCGAAAACCGGTGTCCGGAGACCAGTAATTCGGGTTCGACCACAGGCGCCGGGCACAGCGGTTGTTGAATTCGGTGACGCCGATCATGCCGCCGGCCCAGCAGCCGCCGCGCACGATCTTGCGTGTGTCGGTCTCGCGGCCCTGCTTTGCGGCATTCTGGAGGTAATGCGCGTTCAAGTCTTGTTTCGGCAGCTCGCCGTTCGGAAGACCTTTGGGTCCCTTCGGATCGACGACACCGTTGGCGCACTCTTGATAATAGAACTCGCCGAACCAGTCCTCACACCACTCCCAAACGTTGCCGGCCATGTCGAGGCAGCCATAGGGGCTGGCGCCACGCGGGAAAGCGCCGACGACCACTGGGCCCGCATCGGGATCGAAGCCGGCGCGTAGTTTGGTGGCATCCCAGTCATTGCCCCATGGATACGCGCGACCGTCCGTTCCACGCGCGGCTTTTTCCCACTCGGCCTCGGTGGGCAACCGCTTGCCGGCCCAGCGCGTATAATTTGAGGCATCGCGCCAAGAGACGAAGCGGATCGGCAGGCGGCTCTCATTGCGAATCAGCGCCTGCACGGTGGACGCGGTGGCAACGTCAGCAGCATGACCTTCGGCCAGCGCCTTGTCTTGGCCGAGCAGGACACGCAGCGCGGCCACGGTTGCCTTCCACTGGAGCGCGTCGCGAGTGAGCCGTTCCATGGCGGCTTTGACTGTTAGCTGGGTGGGATGAAAATCGGCGAAGATGACGCCGTAACGTTTCTCGTAGTGCGCCAGCAGGTCGATGCAGGCGGCGGTGGAGACGCGAAACCATGGACCCTCGATCGCGTCGAGGCCGTCGGTGGCGCGCACGAAGTCGTTGAACTCGGCGACCGTGACCTCGTTGATGTCGATAAAATACGCTGAGAGTTGGACACGATGCGCCGGCCGCTCGTCGAAGTTGCCGTCGTCGGAGCCCATGATGAATTCGCCGGCGGGGACCAACACCATGCCGGGAGGGGGAGCGGGGTTTTCAGCGGCGAGGACAGAAACAAAAGAAATGAGGCCCAAGACGGTGCGCGTGAAAACGCCAACAAGACTGCGGCGTCGGAGCGCTGGTAGGGCCCGCTCTCCGAGCGAGCCGCAAGAGACATGCGCGCGCGAACGGCCTGCCCGGAGGTCGGGCCGTACCTGTCGGCCGAAAAGAATTTTAAAGGTCCTTTGCACAGCGGAAACCGAGGACGAAGGAGCGGAACTCCGGTTCGCGGTGGGCGCGAATGGAGCAGCGGGTGTTGCTCGGAAGGTTTTGTGAACTGCCGCCGCGGACCACACGTTCGGCGCCCGTCTGCGGGCCGTGGGGATTTTCGGCGGAGTCCACTTTGTAGGTGTCGGGAGAATACCAGTCCGCAACCCACTCGGCGGCATTGCCGGCCATATCGTCACACCCGAACGGACTGCGTCCCGCTGGAAAGCTGCCGACCGGCGCAGGGTAAATATAGCCATCCTTTTCCTTGCCCTTCGCGCGCACATCGGCGCCGAGTTTTTCACCGACGATATTGCAGAGCCCCCACTGCCAATCGTTGCCCCACGGCCAGCGGCGGCCATCGGTGCCTCGCGCAGCGAGTTCCCACTCGGCCTCGGTCGGCAGGCGCTTGCCCGCCCATTTCGCGTAGGCGTAGGCATCGAACCAGTCTATGCCGACGACGGGTTTGTCGTCTTGTGTGAACGTCGTGGCATTGAACTGCGCCAGTCGGGTGAACGCGGGATCTTTCAACAGGGGGTTGAACTCTTTCCAGTAACGCGGCGTGTGATCTTTGCCCTTCGGCTGATTCGGATGCGCAAAGGCGGCGTCGCTGTGCTGCGTCACGTCCGCGACAAATTTCCGATACTGCGCGTTGGTGACTTCGTAACGGTCGATCGCGAATGCCTTGAGCCGCACGGTGTGCTGCGGCCGCTCGTCCTCGAGCGCCCAACCCTCCCAGGCGCGGGCGAATTTGATCTCGGTTGGCTTCACCTTGCCGGGCACGAGCCGGGCGGCAGGCAAATCGGGGTGGGCGTCGGATGTGCCCATTCGGAACTCCATTGCCGGCACGACCATCATGACTGAGTTGTCGGCCGCATGTTGGATTTCTTTTGGTTGAATCGCCGCCGCCACGAGCGAAGTTACCGCGGCGGTGGCGAAGAAAAGTAGGAGCGGCTTAATGCCGCGCTGCATCCCTGTGGGCGAGGTGCCCCCACCCCGCAGAGCGGTATTTTCGAATCCGTCAACATGCGGGGTGGGGGCACCCCGCCCACATTGGGCCCAAACCGATGCGGCGAAAAATCGACGCGTCTTCATTCGATCGTCTCCAAATAATTCACCAGATCGTCGATCTGCTGAGAGGTGAGTTGCGAAGTGCCGCCATGGGCATCGCTCGCGATGCGTCCGCCGGTTTTGAGGTGAACCTTCGCGGCCGGCGTGCCTTTCAAAATCATGAACGTCTCGTTGAACCCAACTTCACGCCGGCCAGGGCGCTCGGGCGAACCGCCGAAGAGCGGCTCGTATTTGAACCAGCCGAGTCCGGCGATGCCAGGCGCCGCGATGACTTCGCGGAGCGAACGCGCCATGGCGTTGTGCAGGAACAGCGGCGGACGATCCCACGCGCCGCGGAGCTGCAGTGGGGTGATGTGCTGATTCTGTTCCGGCATCTCCGCGCGGCCGGCATCCCACGGCTCGAGGTCGTGGCGAATGCCCGCGAGATAATCGAGACGGTGCATGCTGATCAGCGTAAAACCGGTGTCGCGCACGCTCAGCGGCACCAAGGGTGGTACGACCTGCCGGGGATTGTTTGGAAAATCTTTTTTCGCAAAATGGGGCGCCGGGTGGCAGGACGCGCAGCCGAGCTGCGGGTGGTTGAACAACGCCTTGCCGCGGCTCACGGAGGCTGAGTTTTGATCGAACGGATTTGGCATCAGCCGCGGCTCGTGCGCCTGCCATTCGCCAATGAACCGCTGAAAATCGCGCAACACGAAAGCCTTTCCAAAATACTTCAGCGACATCCGTCGGAAGAATTCCGCGCGACGCTCCTCGAGACTCGAATCGTTGTCGGTCGACGACGTGGTCTTCGATTGCACGTCGGCGACCGCCAGCACCGGAGCGTGCGCTTCGAGCCAGCGATAATCCCCCGTGGCAATCTCGGCCTTAAAGTCGTCCGCCGGGCAGTGCTCCATCTGCATCGAGCGCGGGTCGTAGATCGACAGCGAGCCTTCGAGAAAAAATGGCTGGATGGCCCACAGACTTTTCTGCTGCGGCGGAAGCATCGTGGTCCCCTCGACGAGCTGGCCGACCTTGTCCTGGCCGGACAGATACTCCTGGCCCATTATCTGGCTGACACCCCAACCGCGACCGTCGTTCAGCTCGTCGTGATGACAGCTCACGCACGCCTGATCGTTGTCGCTCGTGAACGTCGATGTGTGGACCGCGAACTCGCCGCGTTCCGCACGGTTGACG
>DAITQE010000170.1:0-7038 GCA_036833235.1 Opitutus sp. | reverse complement strand
GAGTTGTCGCATGGCTGAACGTGAACGTCGCCATGGCGATGGGCCGCACGTACGGAGGCGGCTTGGTAAAATTTGAGCCAGGGGATGCCGCCCAAATCCCGCTACCTACAGAAGTACCGCTATTCCAGTCATGATTAAGCAGCCGTCGCGCTACACCCGAAAACAGCTCGCCGCTGATGCAGCGATATCAGCGGGCGCTTTCAGGAAGGAGCGATTGGCTCCGACTGAAGCATGGAAGCTGCACTACACAAAATCACGGGAGCACTTTGCGGCTCTGTTTGATCAACTCGGCTCTCTTACGTCGGAAGGAATAACCAAAAAGACGCTGGCTGCGGTTTATAAAGGTAATCTTGGCGAAGCTCTCAGATATCTTTCTGGTCCTCCGATTTCCGACGACGATTTGAAGGTGTTGTCTGAAGTTCCAACCCTCGCGCCGGGAATACTTGCCACGGATGCGAAGAAATTAAAACGGGTATTTACGGTCATCAAGGCGACAATCGATCCCTACCGATTCCCATGGGTCGTTGAAAAAAGGGCTCCGACGGATGCCGAAAAATCAGCCGCATTGCTCGCGTCAGCCGTCCTGCTTGCGGCTCAGCGAATGTCCACCGCCCGGCGGGGTGATGGAAAATCGGCGCAGGAAGCGATGGTGAAAGATTATCTCGTCGAGATGAAATACAAAGAGGTGCCGCGCTCCACGGTCGCCAACCTTCTCGACGGTCCAAAGTCGCGAGAATTTTGTGGAGAAGCGCTTCTGGCCGGGCGCAAGGCCGATGTTATCCTCCGGCTGAACGATTCCCGCCTCATGGGAATTGAATGCAAGGTGAGCAATTCGTCGACGAACTCGGTGAAGCGGCTCAACGATGCGCTATTGAAAGCGAACCACTGGACGAAGCAGATTGGCGAAGGGGCGTTGGTTCCCACCGCGGTCATCTGCGGTGTCTTCAAGGTCCATAATCTGGTGGCCGCGCAAGAAGCCGGACTCACTTTGGTTTGGCAGCACGATCTCGCCAAGCTCGGCAAATTCATTGGCTCACTGCGAACCCGCCGTCCGGTAATCCAGGCATCGTGATGGGACCCCGGCAGTGGCGTAGGCGCGGACACGGGACGATCGGCTGCGATCGAATTTCGCCTTCCCCATTATTTCGGCAACAAAGTAAGCCTGCGCGATAATCTGTAAGGAGGATGCGCTCAATGAAATGGCACCCACTCGAGCGCAAAGCCTGAGCTCCACCGCATGAACCGCCGTGCTCCCGCAATTTGCGGCTAAACCGCAAAATAGGTTCGCATAGCAACACCGACGGTCTCTTCCGAACCACCTCTCCTTTGGTGGGAGAAAATTGGTGCCAGAGCCCGGGATTGAACCGGGGACCAAAGGCTTATGAGTCCTCTGCTCTACCACTGAGCTACTCTGGCATTTTCTTGTCTGTCCGCATAAACAGAGCGGAGGGTACTACGGTCGTTTCACCGTCACCGGCAAGCAAAAATGGTTCGCCCTCGACGACGATTTTTCTCGGTCGCGAGGCTTCGCGTAGCCGACAAAGCCCCTGACATCGAAGAACTCCGCAGTAGCTTCGTCCGGGGTCGCTGCCGGCAAGGCAAAATGGGCGGACTGATGGACATCTACACCACCTATTCGATCTGGATGATCCCCCGCTTGACCGCGGCGAGGATCGCCTGCGTCCGGTCCGATACTCCGAGCTTCGACAGAATATTTGTAACGTGGATCTTGACCGTCCCTTCAACGACGCGGAGTTCGGCTCCGATTTCCTTGTTGCTCAGCCCACGCGCCAGAAATCGCAAGACCTCCAGCTCCCGCGGTGAGAGTTGCGAGAGCACGCGACCGTGCAGGCGCGTCGCGATCTCCGGCGGAATGTATTGCTCGCCTTGGTAAATCTTTCGGATCGCTTCAAGCAGCCGATCCAATGCCATTTCCTTCACAACAAAACCACTCGCCCCGGCTTTCATGGCTTCATACACTTCATCGCCACTCGCATAGTTGCTGAAGACCAGGACTCGCACGACGCCAAATTCCTCCCGCAGCAGGCGGATCGTTTCGATGCCGCTTATTCCCACCATGCGCAAGTCGAGCACGACAACATCGGGCCGGTGCTTACGGTATGCTTTGATCGCGTCAACTCCGTTGTCGGCATCCGCGACAACTTCCATATCTGCCTCGCCGCTGGTCGCGGTGGCCAAGCCCATCCGCAAGACGATGTGATCGTCCACGAGCAGAATGCGGATTTTTTTAATCTGCGGATGCGGCTGCATGACTTACGGAGGCATCCAAAACGGTTAAGGGAACGACGATTTCGATCGTGGCGCCATGGCCCGCCGCACTCTCGATTCGCAGCTGGCCGTCGATTTTGTTCACACGACCGCGTAATCCGCGAAGCCCAAAATGCCCAATGCCATTCGCGAGCACATCGTCCGGCTGGAAGCCGACGCCATCGTCGACGATCGTCAGCACAACCGCCCGCGATTGATACTCGAGGCGGACTGAGATCAAGCTCGGCGACGCATGTCGCACCGCGTTCGTGATCGCTTCCTGCGCGATCCGGAGGAGATGGTGCTGGATCGCGGATGGCAACGGTACCGGAGCACCTGATACGGTGACCTCGATCTTTGCCGTGCCAGAGCCTATCAGCGCCGTGATCTTGCGCAGCGCCTCGCCAAGTTCCGTATCCTGGAGCAGCGGCGACTCCATGTCCCAGACGGCGTGTTGCACCTCCTGGCGGGTGAACGAGACCATGTTGCGCGCAACGTTCAATCGCGCCCGCAAGTCGCCGGTGACTGCCGTCAGTTTCAGCGTGGCATCGAGTTGCAGCATCAGTCCGCTCAGCCCTTGTTGCAGGCTGTCGTGGATTTCGCCCGCCAGCCGGTCCCGTTCCGCAAGCGTGGCGGCGTTGCGTGTTTCGTCATTCAGCTTCTGCATCGTGGCCTTCAACTGTTCAGTCCTTTCCTGCACGATCTTCTCCAAGGCGAGATTGCGCCGGCGGGTGCGTTGCACCGACCAGCGTACGAGACCAAATACCGCCAGCGCGCCGCCCAGCGCGTAGAGCGCAAACGTCGGCGCCGTCCGATACCACGGCGGCAGAATTTCAAATTCAAACGACGTGGGCCGGCCGATCGGGCCCTGCGCGTTCGCGACTCGCACGTCGAGATGATAGCTCCCTTCACGCAATCTTGGGAAACTCAGGAGCGAACCGGTACCCAGACTCGTCCATTGAGCCTGTCGTCCGCCAAGCCTGAACTCGTACGCAGGCGCGCGCCGCCACGCATAGCTCCCGGCGAAAAAGCGAAAGTTGAGACTGTTTTGAGCAAACGGAAGCTGGAGGAGAGGCGGCGATGAGGCGGTCTCGCCGAAGAGCTCCGCGCTGGTGCGGCCGTCGGTGAGCGAGATCAGCATCGGCCGCAGCGTGCTGCTGGCTACAGCCATCCGGTGTTGGTCAACGTGATACAGGGACTGTCCGCTCGACAGCCACACGTCGTTGCCCGGCAGTAGCTGGACGACAGGAAAGTGCTCGTTGTTGAGATCGAACGTCGTGGGATCCATCCGATAAGCAGCACCGGCCGGAACAAACGCGACCACCCCTTCGTCGTGCGTCGCCCAAAGTGTGCCTGACTCGTCTTTTTGAATACGCGTGATCCAACTCGGAGATTGATCGAGAAGGCGTTGCAACTGCGGCGCGGCGCAGAACGTCTCGGTGGTCTCATCAAAAAACATTCGATTTCCTGGCGGGCCGCTCAGCACCACCTTGTCATCGACGATGCCGATATTGACCCAGCGCGCCGCCCACGGAAAATTCTCGAAAACCTCCGATCGCAGCTTTCCCTCGCGCAGCGAGATGCGGGCGACGCGGTTGGCGCCCAGCTCGATCCACACGGATTTTTTGGCGCGATGCACCACCGACGGAAACCCCACGGACGGAATCCGCGGGGCACATTCGGTCCATTGGCCATTGGTCCAGCGGATCACAGCGATCTCGACGCGCCCCATCGCGAAACAAAGATCGCCACCGATCATCGCAAGACGGGCTACATCCATGTCGGGTACGACGACCTTAAAGCTCCCATCGCTCTGGATTGCAAAAATCCCCTTGGCATTGCCCACGAGCAGATGCGGGCCGCTCGCCGCGACCGCCCATGCTCCTGCTGCCGGCTGTATGTTCAGAGGTTCGAATCGAGTCACCGAGGCGGCTGAACCCGGAATGGCTTCGAACAAACGTCCGCTGGAAGCGACCACAATCTTGTTGTTCCAACGCACGACGACTGGCCAGCTCGGAGCCAGACCGAGTCGCTGCCCAAATACGGTTAGCGGACTACCGTACAATATCTTATGAATTCCGTCCTCCCCGGCCGACCAAAGCACCCCAGCCTCGTTCGTCGCCAGTTGCGTGATACGATAATATTCCGGGCTCGTCAGCGCAGAAATCAGCTCTCCGTCATCGGAAACGATGAACAATCCTTTGCCGCTGATCGCGATCGCGACGCCGCCATCCAGCAGGTGCTTAAGGCCGGTCACGCGACCAGAAAGACCGTTATGGCTCTGCCCGATCCAGGGAGTGAGCCCATTGCCGTCGAACACAAAGATCCGGCCGTCCCGCGTGGCAACAAGCGCGCGTGTTTGATCCAAACTGGTCGCGTAACCAATGGCTTCGTCCCCCAAATTTGTCCCAGCGATGGGGCGCAGACCCGCATCAGCCACGTCGATACGCTGCACCGGGGCGCCAAAAGAGGCGACGTAGACCTTGTCTCCGAGGCTGAATAGCTTCGCGTAGCGGTAGATTTCAAAAAACTGGTTCCGCCGGGTAGCGAAATCCCAATAAACCACACCATTCCATCCTCCGAAATAAACGCCGTGCCCGGTGACGACGATGTCGTTAAAGCCCATCGTCCGCACCCACTCCGGCGTATCCGCTGGCACCAATGGCCGCGGACGCAACTTTCCTTCCGCGGTCGTCTCAACCTTGCCCCAGGTGCCGAAGCCGGCATAGTAAGCACGATTGCCGCTACCCCGCTTGACCAGCGACAAGCCGTCGCCCGTTTTGTCGGCAATGTCGAGCCAGGTCGTGTCGTTCAATACGACATAGATTCCGTCGTACACGACCGCAAGCCGACCGAAGCGATCGAAGCTCAACCGGGCTCCATGCGGCACGTTTCCCACTTCTTCGAACGGATAAGAACGCGTGAAAGGAAGCCCGCGAAGCGCGATGGACGAAGGCGAATTCGACGCGCCAAAAAGCACGCCTGTCGAAGACGCCATCAGCAGGCTGCCGATGGCAACACCCCAGCGGAGTTCGTGAAAACCAGATCGCCGCAACTTCATAAAATGGGCCGAAGCATCGCTCGATCGGGCCCGTGAAAATCGTCCCAACACATCGTCGATAGAGGCCGCAGCGTGCCCTGTGCGCCTCCGCGCGTAAAGCCGTTTCCCCCGAAGAATCTCACGGGCGGGACACCGATGACCATTAACCTAGCATAATTTTCCCGGGTAGTCCCGGCGGGCGACCGCCGGAACTACCCGGCAAAGTAAAAATCCCCGGAGCAAGCTCCGGGGCATTGCGGAAACCGATGTCTGGGTCCGGGGAGCGCACGCGTCTCGCGTGTCGGCTTGGGTGCCACGCGCATGGAGACGCAGACTATAACTTAGGTCATAGTCACCTTATGACCACCGCAAGGTTGAGCCGAGCGTAGCGGCAACCTGATCGTCACGTCTGAAATACGCGAATGACCCATCTCCTGTTCGTCGCGAGTCAACGAAACTGTCGTCATATGCACGCTCCTTCACAGCGACCTCGGCCAGAATGCCACGACCCCAATTCGTCGAGAGAGATCCACTGTCTCGAACGCGCTTCTTTGCTCAAGTCTAACGTTAGCGCCCTCCTCCGATGGCATCCGATGGAATCGAAAATGACCATGCATTGCCCGAAGAGTTGCGTTCCGCGGCCCGCCGCAGGACGTCGCATTCTGCTCGTCCCAACTACAGTCGCATCGCTCCCCGCTTCCCCCGTTATGCGTGACGCCACACCAGCCCCAGCTCATGCGCGCCGTTTTCATTGCGCGACTGGAGAGCCGGCCGCGGCTCAGCGATGGACGCGCATCCTCGTTGGTGTCGGCGCGCCACGAGCGTGGCCCAGTTGGAGGCGTCTAGCATCGCAAAACGGCCGTCACGATCGCGGACAGAGCTTTATTTTTATCGCGCGATGAAATCACCGTTCGCCGCCGTAATGCTCGCCTTGAGCGCGACCGTCGCCGGCCGAGCCGAGTCGTCGACTCCTTTTCTTCGACCACAGGGAACGGCCACCCAGCTCATCGTCGACGGCCAACCGTTCCTCATTCGCGGCGGCGAAATCAACAACTCATCCGCCACGAACCCGGCGACGTTCGAGCAACATTGGGCGAAGCTGAAAAGCCTCAACCTCAACACCGTCTTGGTTCCCGCTTACTGGCACCTGATCGAACCGGAAGAAGGCCGTTTCGATTTCTCCACCATCGACCAACTATTGCGGCAAGCGCGTGAGAATCGGATGCACCTCGTGCTACTCTGGTTCGGTTCGTGGAAAAACAGCATGTCGTGTTATGTCCCCGATTGGGTGAAGCGCGACTCGCCACGCTTTCCCCGGGCCACCGACCGCGATGGGCGCCCGCAGGAAATCCTTTCGCCATTCTCTGCGGAGAATCGCCGCGTCGATGCCGCCGCCTTCGCCGGCCTCATGAAGCACCTGCGCGATACCGACGGCCGCGAGCACACCGTGATCATGGTGCAGGTTGAAAACGAAATCGGCATGCTGCCGACGGCGCGGGACCACAGCCCGGACGCCGATCGCGCGTTCGCCGGCGCCGTTCCAAGCGAACTCATGAGTCAGCTCACCGCCAATTCCGAGCGCCTGCAACCGCAGCTCGAGGCGACCTGGGCGGCTGCGGGCTCCAAGCGTACTGGAACCTGGGCGGAAGTTTTCGGCAATGCTCCGGCGGGTGAGGAGATTTTCCAGGCATGGTATTTCGCTCGTTATACCGAGGCCGTCGCCGCGGCGG
>DAITQE010000169.1:0-7062 GCA_036833235.1 Opitutus sp. | reverse complement strand
GTGTTGCGCGGACAACAACCGGGCAAACCAGGCGACGAGGCGCAGTGGGAATGTCCGGGCAGCCGATGGGCCGCGGTCGCCCGTGATGGCGAACGCGCGGGCCTCGCGCTCGTCAGCGAAGCGAAGTATGGATTCGCCGCACGCGACGGTGACCTCAGCCTCTCGCTCTTGCGAGGCGCGCGCGTGACGGGCTCGGGTGGTGACCGCTATTCTCCTCTCCCCGGGTTGAGTCGCGGAGATACCGCACCTGCGCAATTCACCGATCAAGGGCGGCACGTGATCAAGCTTGCGGTCGGCGCTTACGATCTAGTGGCGCCACTCGCGCAGCAACCCGCCGCGCTCGCCGACAGCCTGTACACGGAGCCGCTGATATTCCGCGGACGCCCATGCTCCGCTGGGTTGGTCGCGGTCGATAACGCGAACACGCTGATCCCCGCGTGGGCGCGCCCGCTCGGTGGAGAAACCTGGTTGCTCCGCCTCCACGAAGTCGGCGGACAGGCGGGGACGGCAGCAGTTTCACTCGCATCAGAATTCCAAGCACATCGCTGCGGTCTCGACGCCGCCATGCCACGAGGAGGCAAACCGCTGCACCAATTGCCATATCGTCCGTACGAAATCGTCAGTTTGAGGATCTCGCGTAAACGAAGTACTTAATCGGCGTCCAATCCAGACGCGAAGATCAGCTCAGGCGATAATTGACGGCGATGTATTCGGTCAACCACTGCACGGCGTGGATCGACTAAACTTTTTCGCTTCACCTGATTTCTGCAACCTGCACTGGCTTAATCGACTGAGAAATAGTCGAAGTCGGCGACCGCGTTTGTGCCTCCGAGATCCTGCGCGCAAAGTCCCACAAATGCTCCCGTGAAATGAAGGCCTTGACCGTAATCGTCGGAGAGCTTCGTGGCATCGAGCACCGGCCCGATGGCTTGCCACGTGGTGCCATCAGATGAAGCGGAAAATTGCAGTTTGTCGTGATCGATTGTCGCGCGCAGGAACACCCGCGGCCAGTTGTTGATTTCAATCTCGCTTTCCGTGAGCTCGTCGTACGTGCCGTCGTCCGTCAGGACGATTCCAAGAATTTTGCCGCGCTCTTCATGGTGCGTGACGCGCAAGTAGTAATGCGTCCGGGCGTCGTAGTAGCAGACGAGACCCGCCATCTGGGTGAAATGCACCGGCGAAAACTCCAGCCGCGTTTCAAACGTCGCACGAAAATCCTGCAATCGCCGCGCTACGAGGCTTTGCGCGAAGAGCGAGTGCAGACTTTCGCGACCACGCAGTCTTAACCAGTCAGGTCGTTCGGTCAGCAGGAGCCACGATTCGTCAACCGGAGCGCGCAGTGAACTCCAATTCACGTCCAGCGTGGGCGAATCGAAGTCGTCTCGTGTCCGACAGCTCGGCCACGGCACGGTTTTCAGTTCAACCGGAGCGGGCACTTCCAAGCTCGGCGCGCTTCCGCCATGCGCGAGACGCAGCCAGCCGTCCTCGGACCAGATCACTTTTTGCAGACAGGTTTCGCGACCGAGCACGCAACGTCGTTTGTCACCCTGCCCCAGTGGCCGGCTCGCGAGATGCACAAGGTACCACTCGCCCGCCGCTGTTTCCACCAGTTCGCCATGACCCGCTTTCTGCAATCCGAGCGACGGATCGTCGCGCGCCGTAAGCACCGATTGCTGCGGATCGAGTTCATACGGCCCGGTGATCACGCGCGAACGCGCCATCGAGATGCCGTGATTCCAACCGGTACCGCCTTCCGCCAGCATGAGATAATACCAGCCGTCGCGACGGTAAAGATTCGGCCCTTCGGTGAGCACCGGCTTCGCCATGATATTTGTCATCGGGCCGATGAGCTTCCGCTGTGCATGATCGTATTCCTGCACCACGATTCCAGCGAAGTGCGAGCGGCCTTTGCGAAAGTCCCAGATCATGTTCACGAGCCATTTTCGTCCGTCGTCGTCGTGAAAGAGTGACGGATCGAAGCCAATCGCGTTGAGCGCAATCGGCTCCGACCAGGGCCCAAGAATGTCCGGCGCGGTCGTGAGAAAAATGCCAACGTCTTTGAACGGACGTCCCATGCCACATGTGCGAACATTGGTATAGATCAGCCAGAACTGGCCATCACGAAAGCTGAGCGACGGTGCCCACACGCCGCCGGAATCGGCGATGCCGCGGAGGTCGAGTTGCGACGTGCGCGTGAGCGCGTGACCGATCAAACGCCAGTGCACGAGATCTCGCGAATGGTGAAGCCGCACACCTGGCCACCACTCGAACGTGCTGGTCGCGATATAATAATCGTCGCCGACGCGCACGATCGACGGATCAGGATTAAAGCCGCGGAGTATCGGATTCTGGATTGGCACGATAGACGCCGGAGTCACGGGGTTGAGTGGGGCTAACGGCTGCACCGCAACAGGCGCATCGTCGGCTTTCAATTTCAGTTGCCGTTTTCATTGGAAACTAACTCAGAGTGGCACGGGGCTCCCGACCCGTGTTTCTGCATCACGGGTTAGGAGACCCGCGCCACGTCGATGCGGCCGCCAGCCGCGTTGCGAACTACTCGATCGAGCTGCGCGGCGGCAGCGACGCGCCGTCAACCCATTTGCTTTCGACCAGAATCCGGCGGCAGTGCTCAGGCATGCCGTGCTCCTGCCGGTTGATTTCGGCAATCAACGTATGCGCCGCCACGCGCCCGATCTCGATCGGGCTCTGGTCAATGCCCGCATCGATTTTGCCGCAATCACGAACCGAGGTTGCGGCGAGGCCGATTTGCTCCGGCACGGCAAACTTCATCTGTTTCAACAGCGGATGAAGCTCGGGCAGACTGGTCAGGATCGCGTCGGGTTTGAATCGCTTGATCCACGCTCTGACTGCTGTCGCGTTGCCAGCACAATTGGCCACTGACAGGATGAGCGGTTCGATCGGCGCGACATTGGTCGTCTCCAGCCCTCTCAAGTAACCCATGCGGAAATTGCCGTCCGTGCTGTTCTCCGCCGGCGCAGCCGATGCATAACCGATCTTTCGATACCCAAGCTGCACCATTCGGCGGACCGCCATTTCCGAGCTGCGCATCTGATCGTTGCCGATCATGTGTGCGCGCAGATCCACGGCGGAAAATCCGAATCGCACCACGGCGAAACGACTCCAGTCCAAGCCGAAATCGCTCCACATCGTACCGGCGGGATGCGGCGGAATCAGCAGCCCCATCACGCCGCGCGCCAGCAGTATCGAATTGAGACGCGAGGTACTCAGGCCTGCATCGATCGTAAACTCCTCCAAGCGATAGCCCAGCGTGTCAGCCGCTTCCCGGGCCCCGCTCCAGTAGGCGTCGAATTCCCGGTGACGGCGCAGCTCTTTGGGATCGGCCCAGCGATTGATCCAGGCCAGTGTCGCGGCGATGGGCTTCACCTTTTTCTGATTCCGATAGGCGACGAGTGAAGACAACATCGGGTCCGGCCGATAACCGAGCTTCTCCGCCATCGCGCGGACCTGCGCCCGGCGGGCCGCGGAAATGCGCGGGTTGTCCCGCATCGCCAGCGACACCGTAACGTGTGATACGTTCAGCAAACGCGCGATGTCGCGCAGCGAAGGGTGCGAGGTCGGCATTGGGGCCGAGCAGATTTCCGCGGAAATCGGTAAAGTTGAAAGAAAAAACCGTGGTTTAGTTTCCAGTGAAAGCACTTGAGGAATGGACCGCAGCCGGACCGGCCGTCGATAATCCCGCAGGTCGATTCCGCCCTCTCAACGAGCCGGAACAATTCACATTCCAACGAACATGCCTTGTTGATTTTGGGTATGGTAGTCACCGTCTTGCTCCTCTGATCCGCGATCCACCCCATGCTCTCCAGCTACGACTACATCAATATCGTGCTCTACTTCGGCCTCATCGTCGGAGTCGGCCTCTATTTCTCCCGAAAGAGCAAGAACACCTCCGATTACTTTCGTGGCGGCGGCGCCCTGCCGTGGTGGATCACCGGCACCTCGGCATGGATGGCGGCCTTCAGCGCGTGGACGTTTACCGGGGCCTCCGGCAAAATGTACGAGGCCGGACCGTACGTTCTCGTCCTGTTTTATCAGAATGTGATTTCGACCTTCGTCTTGCTGTTTTTCACCTGCTACAGGTTTCGACGCATGCGGGTCGTCACACCGTTCGAGGCGTTGCGACTGCGCTTCGGCGCCGGCGCGCAGCAGTTCTACACTTGGGTGCGGCTGCCAATCGCCCTGATCTTAAGCTGCCTGGGGCTCAACTTCGTCGCCGTGTTTATGGCTGCCGTCTTCAAGGTGGACCTCACCACGACCCTCATCGTGCTCGGCGTGCTGGTGACGTTTGTCTCGATGCTCGGAGGATCGTTCGGGGTCGCGGCGAGTGATTTCGTGCAGATGATCCTCGTCGTAACGGTGACCGTCTGCGTCGCCGTGCTCGCGCTCGCGCAACCCACGATCGGCGGCCTGTCGGGTTTGCTGGATAAAGCCCCCGCCGCCCATTTTAATTGGGGCGAGCTGGCGCGGCCGCAGTTCATCACGCTCTGGTTTCTCGCGCTGACGCTCAACACCGTTCTCGGCAAAAACAGCCTGTCGGACGAAAGCGCCGCGAAATATATGATGGCGCGCAGCGACCGGCACGCACGATTGTCGCTGATCATTCCGATCGTCGGCACGCTGATCGGCCCGCTGATTTGGCTGATTCCGCCGATGGTTTCCGCCGTCACGCATCCGAATCTCGGCGCGGAATTTCCCCAGCTCAACTTCCCGCATGAAGCCGCGTTTCTCGCAACGGCGAGCGATGTGCTGCCGCGAGGCATGCTCGGACTGCTTGTGTGCGGAATCTTTGCCGCGACGCTGACGACGATGGACGCGAGCTTGAATCAAGGCGCCGGGATATTCGTGCGAAATTTCTACCTGCCGATTATCAACCCAAACTGCAGCGACAAAAAGCTGCTGTGGTTGAGCAAGGTCGCCACCGCGATGTTCGGAGCGATCATCATCACGCTCGCCCTGATCGTGAGCCGTCATCGCACGCTCGGATTTTTCGACCTGCTGAACCAAGTCGGCGTCAGCCTGCTGCTGCCGCTGGCAATTCCGGCATGCCTCGGAATTTTCTATAAACGCACCCCGCCGTGGTCGGCTTGGTCCACCGTGGTCATCGGCCTGATCGTTTCGCTCGCGATCAGCATGCCGGCCGCCGTGCGCACTTATCTGTCGGACTTGACCGGCTGGAACCTGCCGCCGCTCGTTACCCCGGAAATGTTCGCGTGGATACCGGGATTGGGTGGCCCCTTTAGACCGGAGGAGCAGACCGAGTTTACGGTGTTCGCAACCGTGGCCGTCGGGACCGTCGTGTGCGGCGGCTGGTTCTTTTTCACCTCGCTGTTTTATAGTCGATGCTCGCCGGCGTATCGCGCTTCGGTCGACGAATTCTTCGGACGTTTGAAAATTCCCTTGCCCGAACCCAAGGAAGAGACGCCCGAGAACCGCGCCTTCCCCGCGTCGGTCGGGCGGATCTGCCTTATTTATGGCGCGCTGGTGACGGCGTTCGCACTCGTGCCGAATCCGCTCTCAGGCCGCTTGTGTTTTCTATGTTGCGGCGGGCTGCTGTTCGTCATCGGAGCGCTCCTGGTACGCCGTTACGGGCGCAAGGCCGGGGCCGCGCGCTGATTCGACGCATTTTTCGAAAAGAACGATCTGGGCGCTGAAATCGCAGCCGATCGTCCACGTTAACGCTCCGTCCCGCAGCGCGACCGCCGCCGGCGAGAACGTTTCGCGGATTCGCCATGAGCCGTTCAGCGGCACGACCGCGGTCGCAGGCGCTCCACCGAAAGCATGCAGCACAACCAGGGCGGCCTGTCCGTCCTGCGCCACGCGGACCACCGCCTGCCAGCCTTGCGGATGCCGCCAGCTCGCGCTGATTTCGCCGAAACGGCGGCTCGTGCCATACTTGATGATCCGCGCAGCGCGCTGGTAAAGCATCTGCGCGCGAACAACGACCCGCCATTGCTCGTCCGTCAGCGCATCGATTTCGCCCGACAAACACATTCGCCCCAGAAACGTCGCCGCGAGGCTGTACACCAGCCGCTCCTCCGAATCCGCCCGATGCAAGACCGCCCAAATTTGCGACTGCCGCGGCAACATCAGGCGATGCAGGTTCGCCGCAATGATCGGAATCTCGACCAACTCGTGCGCATCGGAAAACGACGACATCGCCGAGCGCGCGAGCATCGATGGCTCCAGCCGATGTCCGCCCGAGGAGCAGTTTTCAATCACAAGTTCCGGCAGGCGGGCGCGAATGAATTCGAAAAAACCATACATTCCGAGGATTTGCTGGCGCAACCCCTCGCCGAGCGACTCGGCCCCGTCGCAGCCGAGTCCGATCGTCTCGTTGTAATCGACCTTGAGATAACCAAAGCCGCCCCGCTCGAGCAACCCAACGACCCGCTCTGCGAGATACTCGACGGCCCGGGGATTGCGCAGATCCCAAAAGCGGCGGTTACGCACCGTCACCGGCTGGCCGTCACGCTGGAGCAAAAGATCCTCGAACGAAAACGCCGTCGAGGCATCGCCGACCGTCTCCATTTCAAACCACAATCCCGGAATCAATCCGTGCGCCCGAATCGCAGCCGCGGTCGCGGCGAGGCCTTCTGGAAACAGCTTTGCGCTGGGCACCCAGTCGCCGTGGGCGTTACCCCAGTCCCCGCGCTCGCCCTTGTACCAGCCGGCATCGATTACGAGATAACGCGTATTCGTCCCCTGGAGTCGCCGCGCGATCGCGAGCATTTTCGCATGCGTCGGATCGCCCCATGTCGTGCACCACTCGTTGAACACGATCGGCAGATCACGCTCGACCGCGGGATGCAAATCCGCCGCGCGATGTTGAACGGACGTCAATCGATCGCACAACGCATCGAGATCGCCGTGCACGCAAGCGACGACTGCTGACGGCGTCGTCAACGACTCGCCGGGCGCGAGCGTTTTCATCCAGTGGCCGAACTCGCGGTCGGCGAAACCGCCGGAGAGGCACACGTCGTCGTGCTGACGAAAAATTTCCATCTGCCATGAACCAGCCCATGC
>DAITQE010000168.1:6694-7102 GCA_036833235.1 Opitutus sp. | reverse complement strand
CAAGCTCGCAGCCTACGACGCAACGGATTGCATTCTCAAAACGAAAGACCGTGTCGGCGACCCCGGCTACATCAATCACACTCGCGCCAGAATTGCTTGCAGCAACACTGCGTAGTCGTCGTAGGCGGGGAATTGCGGAAATTGTTTTACGATCGAATCGGGCGCATGAAACAAGAAGCCGTGATCGGCCTGGGCCAGCATCGAGGTGTCGTTGAAGGAATCACCGGCGGCGAGGACGTTATAGTTGAGCGCCTGAAACGCGCGGACACTTTCGCGCTTTTGATCAGGTAGTCGCAGGCGATAGCCGGTGATACGATCCTGTTCCACCAGGAGCCGGTGGCAGAACAACGCCGGCCACTTGAGTTGATGCATGAGCGGCTGCGCGAACTGCTCGAATGTATCCGAGAG
>DAITQE010000168.1:0-6684 GCA_036833235.1 Opitutus sp. | reverse complement strand
CAGGAGTATGATAACTTGAATCCGGGCACGGAGCGCATCGAGGAACTCGACCGCACCCGGCAGCGGCGCGAGGCCGGCGATCACTTCCTGGATTTTAGAAAGCGTGATTCCGTGGCGATCGAGAATGGTCAATCGCTGCCCCATGAGCTTGTCGTAATCCGGCTCATCACGCGTGGTCCGGCGGAGTTCCGGCAGACCGGTGCGTTCAGCAACTGCAATCCAGATCTCCGGAGTGAGGACGCCTTCCATATCGAGGGTGACAATACTCTGTTTCACAGGGGCGGAATGAACCCAGCGGTTTATCGGAAAGGCAAGCCATGGCTATTCAACTGACGACGCGACTGACGGATGGGCGTCGACGCCGAAAAATGCACGTTGAAGACCCGAACGGGTTCGATTCATTGTGTCTAATGTCCGAGCCGATCCGTTTTTTTAACCGTTACAAAAAGACTGTGGAGATTGAGCGGGTCTATGGCGAACGCTGGGTTCGGCTTGCCTATGAGAATGTGGCGGGACGCTTCTTTGTCTGGATGCTGGCGAAACGGAAAATATTCTCCTGGTGGTACGGCCGGAAAATGAACAAGCGCGTCAGCGCGTTGCAGATCCTGCCCTTCATCACGACGTATAACCTGGACGTGGATGAGTTCGCGAAGTCGCCATTCGACTACAAAACCTTCAATGAATTTTTCTACCGGGCATTAAAGCCCTCCAGCCGGCCCATCGCGGTGGGCGAACGCGTCGCGGTCATGCCGGCTGATGGACGGCATCTTGTTTTTCCGAATGTTGAAACGACTGGCGGTTTCTACGTGAAGGGGGCGCAATTCACGATGAAAGAGCTCTTCCGCGATCCGGCCATGCAGGTGGAGAGTGACGCGCTCGCGGAAAAGTTCGCCGGCGGTGCGATGCTGATCTCGAGGCTATGCCCGGTGGATTACCATCGGTTTCATTTTCCGGTCGGTGGGATGCCGGGAATACCGCGGATCATCAATGGTTATTTGTATTCAGTAAGCCCGTTGGCGCTGCGCCGTAATCTTCACTATTTGGTGGAAAATAAACGGGGGCTTACGCTGATCGAATCGCCGGTCTTCGGGACCGTTGCGATGTTTGAAGTGGGTGCAACGAATGTCGGGAGTATCAAGCAGACGCATGTGCCCGGACGGACAGTGGCGAAAGGCGACGAGAAAGGGTTGTTCGCATTTGGTGGATCATGCGTGATTACGGTTTTTCAAAATCAGCGGATCCGTTTCGATGCCGACTTGATCGCTCCGAGCGCCGAGCACATGGAAGTTTATGCACGGATGGGCGACCGGTTGGGCGAAGCGCCATAAACGAGTGTCGTCTGCTTTTATCGTATAAACCTATTCGGTTTGGCGGATCGGTGTAGGTTGCGAGCTTTTCGCGCAACTCACCGCTGGCGAACAAACGTTGCGCGCCAAGCGCGCCACCTACCGCCGCGTGGTCGCGGGGGTACATTTTTTTCACGCACTCGCTAACGCTCGTGCTACATGGCTCTAGTCGGCGTTGGGCTTATGACGGGATTCGTGGCGACGGAAATGCGTCGGTCATTTGCGTTTGTCCCTGTCGGACCGCACGATGCTGCGCTATGAATTCGAAATTCTCGTCGTACGCGCATCCGGACGTCCTGGTGGACGGCGCGTGGTTGCAGGAGCATCTGAACGATCCGTCAATTCGCGTCGTCGAAAGCAACGAGGACGTTCTCCTCTACGATATGGGCCATATTCCCGGCTCCGTGAATATCGACTGGCGCGGCGATCTTCAGGATAACACCCAACGCGACTACGTTTCGCCCGAACGATTCGCGGAGGTCTGTTCGAAGAATGGCATCGCGCCGGAAACGACCGTGGTATTTTATGGTGACAAGTCGAACTGGTGGGCGGCCTACGCGCTGTGGGCGTTCCGACTGTTCGGTCATACACCCGTGAAGTTGCTCGATGGCGGGAGCACAAAATGGAAAGCGGATGGGCGGCCTATCACCCGCGAAAAACCCATCTTCGCGCGAACGAATTACCCCGTCCCGCCAAAGCGGCATGATGATGAGATTCGTGCTTTCTATGCGGATACTTTGGCGCACGCGAAGGCCCGAAAGCCGCTGATCGACGTGCGCTCGCCGGGTGAGTACCGCGGTGAAATCACCCACATGCCAGAGTACCCGCAGGAAGGTGTGCTCCGGGGTGGTCATGTCCCCGGAGCGCGCAGCGTACCATGGAAGATCGCGGCAAACGATGACGGCACGTTCAAGTCGTTCGATGAATTGAAGAAAATCTACACCGTGGATCTCGGATTGAAAAAGGACGATGACATCATCGCATATTGCCGGATCGGTGAGCGCTCTAGCCACACATGGTTTGTGCTCACGTATCTCCTCGGCTACGACAAGGTCCGGAATTACGACGGGTCGTGGACGGAGTGGGGCAACATGGTCCGTTCGCCGATTGCAAAAGGTGAGCAGCCGGGCTGAATTATTTTCGATTTGTGATTTTCGAATTTCGAATCGGGAACCCGCGGAGGCAGCGTGATGGCCGTGACTTTCAGTTGAACCACGGATGGGCACCAATGGACGCGAATCAATTTGAGCTGGTGACCGGATCTCAGTCACGAAACCGTGGTTGCACATTGATCGGAGAGCGCGAATCGAAACTCGTCTGGAATTCGTGTCCATTTGTGGGTTCCCACTGCACAGGCCCAGCTCATGCCGTGCTGGAAAGCAATTATTTGATCAGTGTTGCGGCAGCCGGCAGTCGTCGGATCGAGGTCCGACAAAAATCGAAATTCGAAAATCAAAATTCGAAAATCCAAAATGTCCGCTTATCCGCCCAATCTTGCTGAAATTGTCGAACTCTTTGACGCGTTGCCGGAGGACGAAAAGCGCGAGAATCTGATCGCATACGCGGACGGAGCGGCGCGCTGCGCGTTGAAATCCGGCGAGCCGTTCGATCTCGAGGACACGCGCAAGGACGAGGAGTGTACGGATACCGTCGGCGTTTTCCTGCGCGTCGATCCGAGTACGCGCGCGACGCATTTTAGGATTAATCTCGGGCCGCACGTGCAGACACTGACGCGGGCGATGACGGCGATTTTGTGCAAGGGATTGGACGGAGCGACTCCTGAACAGGTGCTCGAGGTGCCGCAAGATTTCGTCCCGAAGATTGTGGGCGGACAATTGATACGACTCCGGAGCCAGACCGTTTACTACATCCTGACTCGGATGAAGAGCGCCGCGAAAGTATGGCTGAACCGTGAACGTTCGGTTGTGGCGGGCTAAGCCGGGAGAATGCCGTTGAGAGCCGAGGATCCAGTTTCCACACGACCGCGCTGGTGCCCGGGACAGGACTCGAACCTGCACATCTTTCGATAAAGGCTTCTAAGACCTTCGTGTCTGCCATTCCACCACCCGGGCGAGTAATTTCCACTCCTAGCTTGCCGATTCCCTCGCGCCTCATGCAAGCGGAGAGTAAAGCTGGTTTCCAGTCTCTCGCGGTTCGAAATGCAGAGTGCCGATCAGCGCCCGACGACCCCGGACGGTTTCGTGAACCGCACTCCCGCCACCCACACTCTCCACGTCTCGCTGACGCAACTGCCCGGCACGTAGTTAGTGCGGCGCAGCGCGCCGCGTGCGGCAGGGTGAATCGCGTCGCTGTGCTTTGCTACTGGCGACTTTGGATCAAAATGCGTTCGCGCCGCTGCTCCTCATCGTACCGCTGGGTACGGGCGGCGAGAATATCCCCCCGGCCAAGATAGCCTATCACCTTGAGTGGCCGTTCACGTTCAACCACGGGCAGCCGGCCAACTCCGCGCGAAAGCATGCGGGAGATCGCGACATGCAGCGTCTCGTCCGGATGAGCAATCGCCACATCGGTTTTCGCCGCGGACAGAACCGTGGCGTTCGCCGCTGGATTGCGTTGCAGGGCGGCCATGATGTCCCCCCGCGTCACGATTCCTGCGAGTTGGCCCGAGTCATCGACCAGAATTGTTCCCTGACGACCGGCAACTGTCGGATCGCCATCGCTGATTCGCTCAGCGAGCGCGGCAATCGTGGTGCCCGCAGATACGATGGGCGGGTTAAAATCCATTACATCGCCGACGCGCATCTGCTCGAAAATATCGACGCTGTATTCGCGAGCAATGTGCTGACCGCGACGAGCCAGTTTCTCGGTGAGAATAGAACGTCGAAGCAGAAGCACAGTCACGCAAAGCGCACCGACGCTCGCGACCAGGAACGCGGGTAGCGCGTTCAAATCGTGAGTGAGCTCGAGCATAAAGAATATGCCGGTGAGTGGTGAGCGCATAGTGCCAGCCATCATCGCAGCCATGCCGACCGTTGCCCACAACCCCGCGTCTCCGCCGCCAATCGCGCCGCCAAGCAGACCACCGAGTGCGCCTCCGATCATCAGCAATGGCGCGAGGACGCCGCCCGAGGTGCCAGAGCCAAGCGCGATCGACCAGACCAATCCCTTGGCGATGAGGAGGCTGATCATCGCCGTATTAGCGAACTCTCCGCGCATCAAGGCGTGAATGCTTTCATAACCCACCCCGAGCACGCGTGGATCAATGAGACCACCGATCCCGACAAAAAGTCCACCGATCGCGGGCCACCACATCCAGTGAAACGGAAGTTTTTGAAATAAATCCTCACAGGCATACACCACCGCCGTGAGTCCGCCTGATACAGCTCCGCTCGCAAGGCCGACCACGAGTGCAATTCCAAGGGCCATGGGCGGAAGGATCGCGTGGGGCACAACGGGAAAGATCGGTCCGGCACCAAGGAGCGGTACACGCAAAATTGCGGCGACGACCGCAGCGACGGCAACGGGGATAAAACTACGAGGTTTCCACTCGAAAAGAAGAAGCTCCACCGCGAGCAGCACAGCAGCGACCGGCGTGGCAAAGACGGCAGCCATACCCGCGGCGGCGCCTGCCACCAGCAGCGTTTTTCGCTCTGCTGCAGTCACGCGAAATAACTGGGCAAACATCGATCCAAGCGCTCCACCCGTCATGATGATGGGACCCTCGGCACCGAATGGACCGCCCGTGCCGATCGAGATCGCGGAGGAAATGGGTTTGAGAATCGCGACCTTGGGCTTGATGAGGCTGCGGCCGAGCAGAATAGCCTCGAGTGCCTCGGGGATGCCGTGCCCCCGGATTTTCTCTGATCCGTAGCGGGCCATCAGGCCAATCAACAATCCGCCGATTACGGGCACCGCAACGCCCCACCAGCCGAAATGATGCCCCTGTAAAATGACGGGGTCGGCCGAGAGCCGCAGGAAAAATGCGGCGTTGGTGAAAACGGCGATCAACCACAACAGAACCTTTGCGACGACCGCCCCGGCCGCCCCGATGGGAATGGCCAACGCGCAGAGCAGGAGAACGCGCCGATCAGTGCTGAAGTCAGCCAGACGATCATTCGGATGCTTCTTTGGGTGTTGCTTGGTGGAAGAGGAAGTGTGGTCCGCGCTCATGAAAAGAGGAAGGAAAGAATATCGTACTACGATATAATGCAATGGGATTGTCTCGGAGATCATCTTCGTTTCACTTCACCAGCATGAGCCAGCCCGCGCCCAAATCGCCGCGCCTCACGAAAACGCATTACGAGGCACTGTCATTGCTACGCTACAATCTGCGGCAGTTTCTTCATTTCAGCCAGGCCGCGGCTCGAGCCGGGGGAATTTCACCGCAACAACATCAGGCATTGCTCGCCATCAAAGGATTTCCCGGGCGCGATCAGGTAAGCGTAGGGGAAATCGCGGAGCGGCTGAATGTGCAGCATCACAGCGCGGTTGGCTTGGTGGACCGACTGGCGCGTCGACGATTGGTGCGACGAAGCCGCGCGAAGGAGGATCGTAGGCGGGTCTGTGTGGAGCTCACTGCGCAAGGCCAGGCGCTCATCGAGCGACTCTCGGCCGTTCACCTGCAGGAGTTGCGGGACATTGGCCCGAAACTGCGCGCGCTGCTCAAAGCGATGGACAATCTGTGACGACGGGGCGGGCGAGTTCGATTGGACTCACGTCTGTGTCGCACGAGGTCAGTCGAGCTTGATCTGAATATCCAACACCAAGCGGTGACCAACGCAGTCGAAGTGAAAAACGTGGCGTGCGGCGGACTTGATGCAGGCAATGCTCAAATTGTGGCCGCGAACGATCGCCGGAAGCGTGAGTTTGCAGGGGAAACCCAGATCGCAAAGAATGTTCTTAAAGCCGCCAACGGTCATGTTCGTAATCTCGCCGATTGCATCGTGGACCACTTCGTTGCCGTGCATCTCTATTTCCGCGGCGCTCATGCCGAGAATTCGTCCGCTGGCGATTTTGGCAAATTCTTCAGAAAGACAAAGGTAGATTAGGCCGTTAGCGCCTCCAATGAAGCCCACGCTGCCGATAATTTCGGAGGGAGACATCGCAATCGTCGAAGGGACCGGAGGGACCTGTTCGACGAACGAGACTTCGTGCCCGACCATTGTTCGGAAGACACTTTGGACCGACTGAACCGCGCAATCTTGGATCAGCTGATCAGTTATGGGAGTTTTGACGGCCATCATGGAGGCTTCACATAGTTCGGGCGCTCGGCCATTTCCTGAAGCTGAGATTTGGCGGAACTACCTTTTAGAACGTCTTGAGCGTGTGTTTCCCAAGCGGACCAACCAACTTAACTCGTGGAACTGACCCGGTGAAA
>DAITQE010000167.1:0-7127 GCA_036833235.1 Opitutus sp. | reverse complement strand
CGGGTTGATGCTTTGGACCTCTCGCCGGAGGCGCTCGACGTGGCCAAGATCAATGTGAACGAACATCGCCTCTCGAAGCGAGTGCACCTGTTTACCAGCGACGTCTTCGATGATGTGCCCGCGGCGAAATACGACGTGATCCTCAGCAACCCGCCGTATGAACCGAGCAAGCTGGTGGACGCGCAATCGCCGGAATTTGCCGCGGAGCCGCGAATGGCGCACGACGGCGGCGTCGACGGGCTCGCGATTATTCGCAAACTTCTGAAGCAGGCGCGTACGCGGCTGACGCCGCACGGGATTGTCGTGATCGAAGTCGGCGGGTTGCGCCAGGCGATTGATCGCGAGTTCGCGTCGCTCGACCCCCATTGGCTGCACACGGAGGACGGCGCCGATTGCGTGGTGCTGTTCCAGGCGGGGCGGCTGTAGTAGCAGTGCGGGCGACCAGCCTGCACCAGTCGAAAAATGCAGGCACGGATGCCTGCGCTACGTTAAGGTTGCAGCTGGCCGCTTCGCCGATGAAGCAGGCGCGAATATCGCACCGCGCTTTCTTATCAGCCGGTCGAACAGGCGGAAAACTGCTGCGTAACATTCATGTAAAGAAGCCGATGTGGTTGCCCGGCGAAGATCGGCGCAGGTGAGTATCGACGCGATGACCTTGGACTTGAGTCTCGCATCAGGTCGCTTTCAGGTCGTGAAACGCCCGAAACGACGAATGACCTTTCACAAGATTGTTGTGGCGTCGAGCGACAGATTTCGGGGCCTGTGTCGATGAGCGTGGGAGCCGTTTCGCTGCTAACGAGATCCGATTCGTATAACCATGTCATCCACCGTCGCACCAACACCCGCCGATCCCGGTGAGTTGCCCTCCATCGCGGGCGCCGCCGCGCTCGAGGGGGAGTTGCGACGTAAGCTGCTCGCGTCGATGCTCGATTCTGCGCCGACTCTGGCGTTCGTTTTTCATCAGCCTGGCGCGAAAATCGCGTATATGAACGACGCGGCCGCCGCCCGGCTAAATCCCGGAGGGCGCGGCGACGTGGCCCGGCTGACGTTGATCGAGATGATCGGCTTGTCCTCTGTAAAACGATTGCAGGCGGAGATTCTGCCTCGGGTGCGCGTCCTTGGACGTTGGGCCGGCGGATGCATGCTCCGTGATGTGTGGGGCAGCGAGTTTCCGAACAACGTCACATTCCGAACGCACGCGGGCGGCAGCAATTATCCGGAGGGATTTCTTTCGCTGGTGGCGACACCCGCTCTCGAGTTGTCGTCGGATGAAGGGCCCACGGCAACCGACCACGAATTGCTGCATGCCTTGCTGGAGACCGTGCCCGATGCGGTCTATTTCAAGGATCGTCACAGCCGCTTTTTGCGCGTGAGCCGCTCGATGGCCGTCAAGGACAACCTGTCCAATCCATCTGCCTTCATCGGCAAAACCGATTTCGAGCGCTTCACCGTGGAGCACGCCCGGCCTGCTTACGAGGACGAGCAAGAGATCATCCGAACGGGAAAGCCAATCCTTGATCGCGAGGAAAAGGAAACCTGGCCCGACGGCCGCGTGACGTGGGTCTCGACCTCGAAGTTTCCCCTCTGTGACAGCAGCGGCGCCGTCGCGGGAACGTTCGGTATCTCTCGTGACATTACAGAAGCGAAGCTCGCGGAATCCGCGCGGCAGGAAATGGAAACGCAGTTGCTGCTCGCGCAAAAAATGGAGTCGATCGGCCATCTTGCCGCCGGCATCGCGCACGAGGTCAATACTCCCACGCAGTTCATCGCGGACAACACGCACTTTCTGACGGATGCCTTTGCCCGTTACGAAGCGGTGATCACTCGTTTTCGCGCATTGCGCGATGCTGCGGCGCAGCATCCAGATTGCGACGCAGCCGTCAAAGCCGTGGCCGCCGCGGAGCAGGAAGCGGAAATGGATTATCTGCTCGGCGAGATACCGCGGTGCCTCCAGCAAACCTTGGACGGACTCACGCGCGTCACACGGATCGTCTGCTCGCTCAAGGAATTCGCGCATCCGAACTCACCGGAGCTTGCGCCCGCCGATCTCAATCGCGTGATCGAAACATCGCTGGTCGTTTCCCGGCATGAATGGAAATACGTGGCGGAACTCGCAACTGAACTCGATGCGAACCTGCCGCTGGTGCCGTGCGTGGTCGATGAACTCAATCAGGTTCTGCTGAATCTGATCATCAACGCGGCGCATGCCATTGGCGATGCGCTGAAGCAGCGCGGCGGCGAGCGAGGCAAAATTACCGTGCGCACGAGGCACGAGGCGCCGTACGCGGTGCTCGAAGTGGAGGACACCGGCACGGGCATTCCGGAGGAAATCCGTGACCGGATTTTCGAACCGTTCTTCACGACAAAACCGCTCGGTAAAGGCACCGGACAGGGACTCGCAATCGTGCGCACGGTCGTCGTGACCCATCATCACGGAACCATCGATCTGGTCACTGAGCCCGGTCGCGGCACGAAGTTCGTGATCAAATTACCACTACAGTCGCCGGTGCCTGTGACCGACATCACTCATTTGCCATCGCCATGACTCCCTCGCTCAAAATTCTTTTCGTCGACGACGACCCAAACCTCCTTGCCGCGTTTCAACGAAATCTGCGCCGGCAGTTCACGTTCGACACGGCCCTCGGCGGTCAGGAAGGGTTGGAGCTGTTGCGCACGCAAGGGCCGTACGCACTGCTCCTCGTGGATATGCGCATGCCGGGCATGGACGGCATCGAGTTCCTCGAGCGAGCGCAGGCGCTGGCGCCGGACGCCGTTCGGATGATGCTCACGGGCAATGCGGATCAGCAGACTGCGGTCGAGGCGGTGAATCGCGGGCACGTTTTTCGTTTTCTGAATAAACCATGTCCGCCCGAGGTACTCGTGCCGGCGCTGGAGCACGGCTTGAAGCAGTTCGAAATGCTGCGGATGGAACGCGAGCTTTTGGAGGGAACGCTCACTGGCAGCGTAAAAGTGATGACCGAAGTCCTCGGCATGGTTGCGCCCGACGCGCTGGGCCGCGGCCAGCGCTTGCGTGAATCGATGCGCTTGTTCGCCCACTCGATCGGCGCCACACCCGCGTGGGAATTAGAAGTCGCGGCGTTGCTCTCGCCGATCGGACTGGCCTCGCTGCCGGCGCGCGTCCTGCAGAAAATCAGCAGCGGCCTCGATCTCGCGCCAGGAGAACAGGCGGTTCTCCGACGCGTCCCGCAGATCGGGCATGATTTGCTCGCGGCGATTCCTCGACTGGGCGGTGTGGCGCGCATCGTCCTTTATCAGAACAAGTCATTTGACGGTGGTGGATTTCCGGCTGACGAAAACTCGGGCGAGCACATTCCGCTCGGCGCTCGCATGCTGAAAATTCTCGGTGATCGCCTCACACTCGAGAACGAAGGCGTTGTAAAGCAGCGGGCGTTCGAGACGATGAAAGCGCGCGAGGGCGTTTACGACCAGCGGTTGCTCGCGTGCTGTTTTGTGTGTTTTCAAGCCTTCCTGACCAACGCGATTTCTGCGGAGACGCCGGTGCGTACGCTCTACATCAAGGAACTCTTGGAAGGGCAGGTTGTGGTTTCGGATATCACGACGCCGGAGGGCCTCGTGCTGGTGGGGGCCGGCAATCGGCTGACGGCGATGGTGCTCGCGCGTCTGCACAACTACGACGAATTGAACGAGGTCAAGCAGCCCGTGCTCGTGCAAGACCCGGCCTTGCCCTCGAGCGCGGAATCCGATCGCAAGGTGGCGTGACGGGATCCATTCGTCGGCGCTATTTCTGGATCTTTCGCACGGGCAGACCGGCTGCTGCCCAGTTTTTGAACGCCCCGGCATTGGCCACTTGCTTGCCTTGTGCGGCGAGTTTCGCGGCGACTTTGCCAGCGCGATTCCCGGAGCGGCAGTAGAGAATGAGTTCTTTGCCTGCATTTTTTTCGAGAAATGGTTTCCACAGCGTCTGATTGCCATTGAAGTCACTCATCGGCAGCAGCTCCGCGGGAGTTGCTACGCCGCTCTCGGCCCACTCTCCGGGTTCACGCACATCGACGAGCACCGCCTTACCCTCCGCGACGCGTTGCGCCGCCTCAACGGGCGAGAGTTTAGGAACGTCGGCAGCGACCGCGACCGAGGTGACAATGATGAAGAGCCCGAGCAAGCCGCGAAGCGTTTTCATGGGTGACGACTGATCGCGAATCTGCGCGATGGCAACCGAGTGGTACAAACATTTCGTGAGTAGAGAAGTTTTTTTGCCAGGACTTGCGGGTGGGACGCGCGGGCGCCCATCATGAATTTCCCGTGGAATCTTTGCCTGCCAACGTTCGTCGCCATTTTCTATCATGGGATAGGCCGCTACTGCCGCAGGCCGTCGCGTGGTTGGCGGGAAACTGGTCTGGCGACTGTCCGCTGGATCTGTCGAAAGTGCTCGTGATCGTGCCCACCCGCCAGTCGGGCCGACGCTTGCGTGAGGCGCTCGCTGGTTATGCCGCCAAATGGGGCGCAGCGGTCTTTCCTCCGAGGGTCATGTTACCGGAATCGCTCATCACTGCGGCGCCAACAACGCCTGGAGTCGCATCACGATTGGAATCGTCGCTCGCCTGGGTGGATGTTTTTCGCAGCCTGGAGCTCGACGAATTTCGCAGTGTTTTCCCAGTCGATCCGCCGGCTCAAAATTTCACCTGGGCTCTGCGCCTGGCCGATGATTTTAGCCGGCTCCAACGAACGCTCGGTGAATCGGGGCTGCGCCCCGCGGACGTTCCGGTGAAAACTGGGGAAGACTTTCCTGAGATCGACCGCTGGCGGCAGATCGCGATTCTCGAGAGACTTCACCGCGAAAGACTCGAAGCGGTCGGTCTGCGCGATCCGCAGGAAGCACGGCTCGAGTTTGCCGAAGCTCCGACGCTGGATTCCTCCCTCGATCGTATTGTTTTACTGGCGACGCCTGATCCCGTACCGCTGGCGCTCTCGGCGCTTTTGGTTCACGGACGGACACGACCAATCGACATCGTCGTCTTTGCGCCATCAACAGAAGCGGCGTCATTCGATAAATGGGGGCGCCCAGTCGATGGCACCTGGGCGACACGTGTCATCAATTTGCCGGAGTTCGCCGAGCATGTGCAACTCTGCGCAGATCCTGCGGAACAGGCTGGGCGAGTGGCGGCGCTTGCGGGCGGATACGGCGAACCCGAGGGGATTCTGGGCGTGGGCGTGGCGGATGGGGAAGTTGCGCCGCTGCTCGAAGCCGTGTTTGAGGGAAAGGGTCTTGTCGCGTACAACCCGGAAGGCCGTCGGCGCGCCGGCGATTCATTCCATCAGCTGCTCGGTTCGCTGGCGGCGCTCGCGCGTGACGATTCATTTGCAACCGTGGAGACACTCGCGCGGTGTCCGGACTTTTTGGATTATCTGCAGGCGAGAATTGGCGGCAGTTTTTCGGTGGCGCGGTTTCTGCGAGCGCTCGACAAATTGCATTCGCGTCATCTTCCACCGACGCTCGGGGAAGCGCGGCGACACGTGGAACGGAGCGCCGCCAATTCGGGTTTTGATATTGATGCCGCGCTCGCCGCGGCCCGTTGCGCGATGAGCACGCAACCTACGGGGAAAGAAACGCCGAACGCGCAATCGACAGGGACGGAAACGGCGGGCGCACGAGCTGCTGAAAATTTAGCCGTACTCGCGCCAGCGTTCGCCCTCGTGGCTGAGTTACGGGCGATATTGTCCAATGGCACATTTCCGGAAAACGCGGCGGCGGCACTCGGGGAAATCTTTCGTGTGCGCCGGTTTGATCTTTCGCACGCCGCAGATGCGGCCATGGCGGAAGCGGTCGAAGCGTGGATGACGGTCCTGCGGGAAATCGCCGCCGCTGTAAAACTCACGCGCGTGACCACGGCTGAATGCTGGGAACTGGCGCTGCGCTTTTATGGTGAAGAGGTGCACTACGATGACAAACCAGCCGGAGCCGTGGAGCTGCAAGGTTGGCTCGAACTGCTGTGGGAAGATGCGCCTCATCTGGTCGTCACAGGTTTGAATGACGGACTGGTTCCGGAGACGATTGTGGGAGATCCTTTTTTGCCAGAGTCATTGCGTGAACGGCTCGGTTTGAAGACGAATGCGGCGCGGTTTGCGCGCGATGCTTATGTGTTGCAGGCGATAGCGGCCTGGCGACATGGGACGGGCGACGGACGTCATCCGCCCATTGTCAGTGGCGGAAGTGGCATGGACATGCCGCCCATGCGGGATAGCGTGGTGCAAACCCGCGGGCGAGACGCCCGTGCCACCCAAGCGCCGGCGATAACCACGAGATCCGCCCGCGGCGAAAGCGGCCCGGACAACTCTGAAGACAGGAAGCTGAAAGCGGCGCCTGCTTTCGGGCGACTCGATTTGCTGGTCGGCAAGACGTCGGTGGCGGGTGATCCGCTGCGACCGTCACGATTGCTGCTTCGCTGCGCGGATGTGGAGCTGCCGCAACGGGTCGCGTTTCTTTTTCGTCCGGCCGCGTCAACCCGGACGCCTCCGCCCTGGCGCCGCGCGTGGCAATTGGTGCCGCCGCGAGTTGCACCGCCAGAAAAAGTGGCGGTCACGGCGTTGCGGGCGTGGCTCGCGTGCCCATTTCGATTTTACCTCTCACGGGTTTTGCGGATGGAGCCAGTCGATCCGGCCAAGACGGAACTGGACGCGTTCGACTTCGGCACGATTTGCCACACGGCATTGGAAGCGATGGGGCTTTCGCCGGCGATGCGCGACTGCACGGATGCAAAAACTCTTCGCGAATTTCTCCTCGCGGCACTCGACGCGGAAGCAAGAAAACGTTTTGGGAAAGAGCTCACGTTGCCGCTGCTCGTCCAACTCGAATCGGCCCGCCAGCGACTCGCGCGCGCGGCGGACGTCCAGGCGCAGACGCGCGAGGAAGGTTGGGTGATCGAGTGGGTGGAACAGCCGTTCGAACTCGATATCGACGGGCTCGTCGTGAGCGGGAAAATCGATCGGATCGAGCGCAACGAACGTGACGGTGCGTTCCGGGTGATTGATTATAAAACTTCCGACCAGCCGGTGGAACCGTGGCACGCGCATCTGCGGGGATTGCACCGGGACGAAACGGTGAGCGAATTTGCGCGATTTATCCTCAACGGAAAAGAACACGTCTGGAG
>DAITQE010000166.1:343-7169 GCA_036833235.1 Opitutus sp. | reverse complement strand
CGCCGAAGGATTGAACTCCGCCGATCCCGCCGCCGCTCGCGCTCGAGGGGAAGCCGCCCTCCAGCTACGCCTCGCGATGACTCGCGAATGGGAAGAAATGATCCGTTTGCTCATCTCGACCGTCTCCACGCCAGGCGAACTCGGAACGATCGTGGACTTCGAACAGCACAACCGGCTGAAACTCGAATTCCTTTCCGCCCACGACCAGCGCATCGCGTCGCTCGTGCGCCATCCGCTGCCAGCGGAGATTGCCATTGAGGTGGCCTACCAAGGAGCGCCAAGGGTGATCGTTCCCAGCCCTCGAACGTCGGCTGGGGTCGAGGAGCCACTTGCCATCAAAATCATTGTGCTGGATCGGGGAATACCGGCTGCGCCGGAACTGCATTGGCGCAAACTCGGGACCAAAACTTTCGCGATTGCGAAGGCCCGACACGTCGCCCGCAACACGTTCGTGGCGACTCTACCGGCCGGATCCGACGACGTGGAATATTTTGTTCGCTATGCTCCGTTGCAGGGCGGACCACTGGATTGGCCCGCCACCGCACCACAACTCAACCACGTCGTCATCCGGTGCTCGGAATGAGGAAAGGTGGCGAGCGGACTTACGGAAAGCCTCGAAGGGGAGCGTGCTTTTGAAGTAGAGCGTCGGCAGGACGATCCTGTCACTGAATAGTGAGAGATCGCCCGTTCACCACGGGCTTGGTTTGACCAAATCGCCAAATAAAAAATGGCGCAGCCGGTCAGGCTGCGCCACGAACTCCAATGTCTTTCCGGCGTGGCGGATTGCACACCCGCGGGCGTTCCGCCCAGCAGCCGAGGCCCTCAGAAGGGAATGGTGACTGTCAGCCGAGCGGCGCGCGGCCAGACATTCTTGGTGCCGTAGGGGATGTTGATGGTCTGGCCGCGAATTGTCTGCGGAATCACGCCATTGTAGATATTATCCTCGTAGCCGAGGAGATTGTCGATGTTCAGCTGCATATCCACATTGTACTTACCGATCTTGAACGGATAACCAATCTGCGCGTTCATCAAATAATAGGCTTTTGCATAGACATAGTCATAAGGATTGCCGGGAGCGTTGCCCACGAGCGAATGCCCGAAGAAATTCGCTCCGCCACCCACGCGCAGCCCCTTGAGCGGGTTGCCCCTGAACGTATAGATCCCAAAGATGTTGGCGCGGTAGTCGTACGTCAGGTTTTGTTCCCGACCCTCTTGAAAATTTGTAATGGCCTGGGTGAGCTGATTCACCCAGAGCAGGTTGTTGGTGCGATAGGGGTTGGTCGGATTGTTGGCGAGCGCCTGCCAGGTGGCGAAGTTTTGATTCACGTAGTCGACGTAATCCGCGCCTACAGCCGATTGCTTCGTCTTGGGCAGGGCGCCATTGACGGTCAGGCGGAAAGAATTTCCGATGTTGGCCGTCAAGGATGCCTCCCACCCGCTGCCGACGGTGCTCCTCGAACTGGTGATGGAATTCGCTGCGGAGGTGCTGTAAGGGTCGCTCAGGAGCGTGTGGATGATTTTATCGGCATACTTGTCCTCGCTGGCGCCAGCGGTTTCAAAGAGACTCAAATCACGCCAGAGCGTGTTGATGTTACCGACGCCCACTGAAAAAGCGGAGCGCTCTTGTTCGGCTTTGTAGTACCCGATCGAACCGACGACTTTTACCGCGCTCTCGCCACCCAGGTTGAAACGGAGACCAACCGAGTTCTCCTTGGCCGGAACTATGTTCGCCTTGGCCAGAGTTCCGTCGAGGTGGGGATTGGAAACGGTTTGAATGATGAAGCCTTCGCCGTGATTCGCATAGACCCCGACATACTTGATCGGAAAGTACACGAAGCCGAAGGTCGTGGTGTTATTATAGGCTTTGCGGCTATCGGTCGTATAATTCGTGTAGGCTCCGGTTTGGGTGTCACGCGAAGCAGCCACGCCGTTTTCCGAGGTCAATTCAGACCGGTCCCGGCGGACGCCGGCGATGACCGAAAGGGTGTCGTGCAGATATCGGCCGGACAGCGCGAGTTCGACGGCGTCGAGCTTTTGATGATTTCTCCCATCCGCCACTGGCACGTCAACCGTATCGTACAGCGAGCGAAAATCGGGGAGGTCCGTCGTGAGATCGTCGAAATAGCGATTGACGTGGATCAAGCTCGACGCGTCCGTGATGGAAAGTGTCGAGGCCGGATCCTTGATGTGAAGGTCGGTGTAAACCGTGGTGTCATTCTTTTCCTGATGCGTCACGAACGCGCTAATGTTCGTGGTTGTGCGTCCCAGTTCGAGGGGATAGGCCGTCACGAAACGCACGGTCTTGGAATTGCGTTCGTAGTTAATCGTACGACCAACATAAGAATTGGCGTAAGGCTTGTTGTAATTCGGGTTGACCGTACCGTCCGGGAAGTTTTGGAGCACATCCAGATAGATGGTGGTGAAGTAGTAATTGCCGCCGGTCGTCTTCATTTGGGAATATTGGCCCGCGAGTTGCATCGAGACCTTGTTTTTGAAGACGTGATCGACGGCAAGTTGGAGGTCCTTCGCGCGGTCGGTCACGTCGATGTCCGTGGGGTTCGCATTGAATGTCTTGGCGAGTTCCGGCAACGCAGTGATGCCGGGCGGGTGGCCGGGCGTACTCGCCTTCAGCGACGGGAAGAACGCATCGCCAAAACGATATTCCGTCGGCTGGGGCAGACCATAGCCGGCGGAGTGGACGTAGCCGGCCAAATCCAACATGCCGATACCATCGATCCAGACCAGGTTCTTCCCGCCGCCCCAGAGTGCAAGGCCGCGATCCGTGAGCGTTTGCGCCAGTGTCCGGCCGGGATCCGGCGTGATCGTCTTGGATGTAACGGGCACGTGATCCCACTTCGCATATTGCTCGCCGTAGGCCAGGATTAGACCGGGCCGTGTGTTGCGAGTGATATCGACATCCACCGTGATGCTCGTCCCTTCGAAGGGCCGGTAGGTCGCGCTCAGGGCGTGGTCGATTTCCTTGAAATCCGTCCGATCAATAAAGTACCGATGATGCAGCAGATTGAGGTTATACCGCAGGTCGAGCTGGTCAGTGAGCTTGCGATTGATATCCAGCGCGGCGCCCTTGGACAGATTATCATCGAAGCGTAGGCGTAGGGTCGTGAAATTGCGGCTTTTCGCTTTCTTGGTGATGTAATTGATGCCACCGCCTGGACCACCTTCCCCATACAGGATGGCGTTCGGACCACGGGAGGATTCCACGCGCTCGACATTGTATTCCTTCGGGGTCGCCGCACTGGTGAAATAATTACGCGTGCTGGGATTAGCGCCCAAGCCGCGAAGCGAGACGTTGGTGCCCGAATCACTCTGCGCGAGGCTGCCTGGATTCATGCTGTTTCCCTCCGTGGCACCGAGTTCGAGCGGCCGGGAGTTGGTCAGCCACGCCGACGCTTGGTCGATGTTGAACACGCCAAGGTCATTGAGCAAATCGCGCGTGAGCACGTCGATGTTGCCGGGCGTCATCAGCAGGTTGGAATTCAAC
Source organism: Opitutus sp. (assembly GCA_036833235.1). Classification (GTDB taxonomy): domain Bacteria; phylum Verrucomicrobiota; class Verrucomicrobiia; order Opitutales; family Opitutaceae; genus Opitutus. The sequence continues at coordinate 3,667 of DAITQE010000166.1, read as the reverse complement.
AGTCCGGCATTTAGCGTATCGGCCGCGATGTACCCGGTGTCCTTGTCGGTCGAAACGACGAATGGCGACATGACCACGATTTCCTCATCCTTGGGAGACGAACGATCTTCGGTCGATTGATTCGAGCGGGACGGTGCGGTTTGCGCGTTGATAGCAGCGGCGGGCAGCAACAAAACGGCCATGATTGCGGCCAGCGATCGAATATGAGTTCTCATAAAGCGTGGTTGGTTGACAGGGGTAGAGCTCATCCGGCGCGAATAGCGGCCGGAATGGATGGGACGCGATCCTCGACGTGAAGCACGAGGCGACTCTGCGACGAGCGGCGTGCCCTCCACAACCAAGTGTAGGGTGACACAGGTTACTTCGCCCGTTTGAGATGTGGCCAGCTAGCCAAGCGCACCGACCACGGAGAGCGTCTCTCAACCCGAATCCGCGAAACGTTCCCCTCGGTGGACTGTGTCACGCCAACACCGATTGCCGCGGCACTTCGTCCGCGACGAACTCAACGACTCCGCCCCCGGTTGCCTTTCGCTATGAACTCCGCTTTTCGCAAAACCGCACGTATCTGCATTGGACTCTCCGCGGCCTTCGCCGGCACTGAAGTCGTCATGTTTGGTGCAGACGCACCAGCTTGGTCGGGGAAACTGATCGAGCGGGTGCATCGGGTCGACGCGCGTCACCTGCCGAGTCACCCGCGGCTTTTGCTGTCGGACGCCAACATCGATCGCGTGCGCGCCGCCGCCCAATCGACCGCCGGGGAAAGCTATTGGAAAATCGTCACCGACTGGCTCGACACCGAATGCACGCTGCCGCCGATGCCTGATCCCGCGCCGCAAGGTCGCACTCCGGGCGGCGGCCGCGACATCGAGGAGTTCCGTCGCATCCAGACTGCGGCCGAACAGGTCGAAAGTCATATCGTGCTCGCCGCCGCCGCCTACCGGATCACGCATGATCCGAAGTATCTGACGCTGGCGCGTGCCTGGGTCCTCGATATCTCGCAATGGGATCCGCACGGCGCCACCGGCATCGCATCCGACGACTACGCGGCGCGCCAGACCCTGCACTCCCTCGCCGTCGCCTACGACGGCCTCTACGACGAATGGTCGCCGGACGAGCGGGCCACGATCCGCGCGTGCATTCTCGCGCGCGGCGCGGACCTCTATGCCAATCTCTTTCCGCTCAAGCTCGACCCCTACAACAATCATCCGTGGTTTCAGTGCAGCGCGCTGATCGACGCCGGCATCGTTCTCGCCGACGAATCCGCCGACGCCGACCGGTGGTGGCGTTACGGCGCCGAACTGTATTTCACCCGTTTCCTGCCGCTGGGGGGCCGCGACGGCGGCTGGCACGAAGGCATCAATTACCTCACATTCACGATGAAGTATGTCGGCCAATTCGCCGATTCACTCGCTGCGGTGGGAGGCATCGATCTCTACAACGAGATTCCATGGCTGCGCCAGGCCGGCTACTTCCGGCTCTATCTCGCGCCTGCGGGCTCCATTGGCATCTATTTTAACGATACGCGCCCGCTGGCGCTCCAACAGTGGGATAAACCCACCGCGTATCGTTTCGCCGCCGCCACGCACGATCCCGTCCTCGAATGGTACGCCGAGTCTCTTCCGCAAAACACGCATCGCCCAACGTCGTCGTTCTACAATCTCCTCTACCGCGACTCCACTTTGGTCGCGAAACCGCCGGCCGGCCTCCCGCTCACACGCCATTTCCGCGACATCGGCTGGGTCGTAGCCCGCTCGGATCTCACGACCGGCGACGACGTCCAGTTCGGTTTCAAATCGCAGCCGTGGACCGGCCCCGCCACCCGCGCTCGCGGTCACGACCATCCCGACGCGAACAATTTTCTTCTCAACTATCTCGGCCATCCGCTCCTCGTCGATTCCGGCTACTACGACTACTACAACTCGCCGCATCACACGAAATGGACGTTCACGGGCCGTGCGCACAACACCCTCCTGATCGACGGCGCGGGCCAACTGTCGCGCCGCTCGGGAAAAATCCTCTCGGTCGTCTCCCGTCCTGGCCAATTCGACTGGATGGAGGGCGAAGGCGCCGAGTCCTACCCCGAGGGGCTGCTGAAGAGTTGGCGCCGTCAGGTGGTCTTCGTGCGGCCAAACGTGTTCGTCATTCGTGACGTGGTGCGGCCCATCAAGCCGGCGATCATCACCTGGCTCCTGCATGGCGCGGCGAAATTTGATCTCGATGGCCAGGCGTTCGTTTGTCGCAACGACGACGCGGCTGTCGCCGGCATCGTCGCGGCGCCGAACAATCTACACGTGAGCCAATGGTTCGGGTTTCCCGCGGACGCCACGCCCGAGCGCAACACGCCCCAGGAAGCGCACGAATTTCCCGACCAATCCCACCTGCGCTTCGACACGCCGGGAAAGGTCAGTGATACGACCTTCATCACGGCCTTCTGTCCCTCGCGCGCCGATCATATCGAACGTCCAGCGGTCACGGTCGAACCCGACGACCACGGCGACGTCGTCACGGTCCAACTCTCCGACGGTTCCCGCGTCAGAATTATCTTTGCGCCGACGCCGGCGAATGGCGACCCGACACCGCTGCCAACGGTGTTCCGCTAATCAGGCATACGTACATTTACATGCCCCAACCAGCCATGGACGTTTCGACAGGTGGTCTGTGTCATCGCGCAGGCATTTGGGATCATTCCCCGAAACTGCCTTGATGGCCACGGACATGAACCCCGTTTCTCATTCAATCGGCCAACGGAATGCCGCACGCATTTCGGCGCAGCTAAAAGCTCAGGTGGTTTGCGCCGTTTCGACAGAGGAGCAGCGCTTATTTCTCTCTCACGCCGCCAAATTGTTCGACGGTCTGCCCGCCGCGGTCACGTGGGTGTCAACCGACCATCCCGCAGCGGCTCTGGATCAATTGCGAGAGATCAATCCCGAGGTGCTCGTTACCAGTTGGTCGACGCCGGCGTTGCCCGGCGATTGGATTTCGTCCCCCCATTGCGCGCTCCGTTACCTCTGCCACCTGACCGGATCGGTGCGCTGGCTGGCGCCGCGAAGCTTTCTCGAGCGAGGTGGCTTGATCACGAACTGGGGGGGACTGCCGAGCGGTGCCGTGGCCGAACACGCCCTGCTCCTCGCCCTCGCGGCACTCCGCAATCTGCGCGGCTGGGAAGAAATCATTCGTCGAACAGACACGACGGACAATCACATCGAGCGATTGCGCACGCGCACGCTTTTCGGCCGCACCGTCGGCATCCACGGATTCGGCCAGGTCGCCCGCGCCCTGGTGGAGTTGCTGAAACCGTTTGGCGTCACCATCCGTGCCTATTCT
>DAITQE010000166.1:0-333 GCA_036833235.1 Opitutus sp. | reverse complement strand
TTCTCACGGCGTTCCGGCGGACCTGATGCTGGCGGCGGGCATCGCGCCGGCCGAATCGCTGGAAACGCTTGCCGCCGGCTCCGAGGTGTTTTTCGAGTGCGAGGCGCTCACGTCGGCGACGGCAGGTCGCGTCACGGCGTCGGTGCTGGCCGCCCTGCCCGCAGGCTGTGTATTCGTTAATGTCGCACGCGGGCGGCTCGCCGACGAAGGGGCGCTTCTGCACGAGGCGATGTCCGGCCGGATTCGAGTGGCGCTCGACGTGGTGACCGCGGAGCCACTCACCGCCGATTCGGCATTCTGCGGGCTGGCGGATGCCGTGTTGTCCCCGCACAT
>DAITQE010000165.1:0-7226 GCA_036833235.1 Opitutus sp. | reverse complement strand
TGGCGGGGCTGCTCGTCGTGAAGTTCGCCGTGCTGCTGCTGCTTTCGCGGTTCTTCAATCTGGCGACGCCGGACCGGTTGACGTTTTCGTTCGCGCTCGCGCAAGGCGGCGAGTTCGCGTTCGTGCTGCTATCGTTTGTCGTCGATCATCGCGTGCTCACGGAGAGCGAGGCCTCGCCGCTCGTTGCGGTGGTTGCGCTCTCAATGGCAGCGACGCCGCTGTTGTTCATGATCAACGAAAAGATCGTGCAGCCACGCTTCGCCCGCGACCGAGGCCCGGAGCGCGAAGCGGACGTGATCGAGCCAGGCGACAATCCAGTGATCATCGCCGGCTTTGGGCGGTTCGGCCACATCGTCGGGCGGTTGCTGCATGCGAACGGGATCGGCACCACGGTGCTCGATCTGGATGGCGAGCAGGTGAACATCATCCGGCGACTTGGGATCAAGGTGTTTTATGGCGATGCCACGCGGCTGGATCTGCTGCAGGCGGCGGGGGCAGCGCGCGCTCGCGTGATTGTGATTGCGATCGACGGCGAGGACAAGGCGATCGAGTTGGTGGAAACCGTGCAGAAACATTTTCCGAAATTGAAAATTTTCGCACGGGCGGTGGGTCGGGTGCACGCGTACGAATACCAGAAGCGCGGCGTGTTGACCTTTTATCGCGAGACGGTGGGCAGCTCGCTGGAGCTGGGCGTCGATGTGTTGCGCGAATTTGGCATGCCTGAAACGCAAGCGCGCCGCGCCGCGCTGATTTTCAAGCAGCACGACGAGGAAAGTGTGCGGCAACTCGCACAGTATTGGGAAGACGATGACGCGTATTTCAAGAATGCGCGTCAGCACATCGAGGCGTTCGAACGCATGTTTGCGAGCGACGCGGCGCGAAGTCCGGCTGGTGCAGAACAAAGTCCGCAGTCGATTGTCCCGGGTGAAGCTTAGGCGGCCTCGGCAAATTGTAGCCCGCCGCGGCAGCGGCGGGATCGCTGCGCTACCGCGCAGGGCTACGCAAAAATCAGCCGCTGTTCATTCCCCACGCAGATCAAACGTCCGCTCACAGCGGCACGCAGAATGTTTCGCCGATGCTCACGGCCAGCAAGCGATGGGGTTCATTGGCGAAAGCCGCGCGTATCCGGGTTGCGGGTTCGTCCATTGGCTCGGAACTGAGCTTGAACGTCTCGTGATGAATCGGGACAAACGTCCGCGCGCCGGCGTCGCGGGCCATCTCCACCGCTTGCTCGGGACTGCAGTGCGCTCGGATCCACGGGTCGTAGGCGCCGATCGGCATGATCATCAAATCGAGCGGTTGTTGTGAATTGTTGAGGCGGTTGAACGCGCGGGTGTAGGCGGTATCACCGGCGAAACACACGGAGTGGCCGCCGCGTTCGAGCAAGTAGCCGTTGTAGCCCCGATGGTCGTCGCGCATCATTCGCGCGCCCCAGTGTGCGACTTCGAGTCCGGTGACGCGCAATGAGCCCGCGGGGGTTTCGACGGTCGTCGACTGTCCCCAATCGAGCTCGTGAACGTTGCGAAAACCGTGGCAGTGGAGGAGGTCCGCGGTATCGCGCGCGGTGACGACCGGAGTTTTGCGGGAAAATTTGCGCAGGCTCCAGACATCGAAATGATCGAAGTGCGCGTGGCTGATTACGATCACGTCAGGAGCGGGAACGTCGCGCAACGCGAGTGCGGGCGAGTAATGGCGTTTCGGCCCGAGGATGAACGGTGGAATTCCGAGTCCCACGCGCTGGGAGAATACCGGGTCGGTCAGCACGCGCACGCCGAGGAAATTCATCAGCACGGTCGAATGCCCGAGACAGCTGCCGGTAATCGCATCGTTGGACCATTCGGCCGGTTTGGGACGTGCGGCCGGCGTCAGTGGCTGGCCGCGTCCGTCGAAGATCATCTTTTGGAGAAAACGTAATCGTCGCATGAGTGAATGTTGAATGATCGTTGGGCGCCGCGATGAACGCCGCGCGCCACAACAGAACGCATTTTGCCGCGGAGTCTAATGCGGTCATCGTCGGCACCTGTGCTGTTGTGCCATGCTCAACGCCTTCGATTTTGTCGTCGGTACCGATTCGTAGCTGCGAGAAGCGTGAGCGAGTGGAGGAATGTCTCCTTCGGCATCCTACACGGAAACGCCCGTGCTCTCCGCCTACATCGAATCGCTTGCGTCCCCTGATGTGCTCGCCGGGTGCGCGGAATATATGATCGGTGGACTCCAAGGCCAGATGCCGGACGCCGACTTCGATACTCGGCGCGACCAAACCCGACAGGAATTGGTTGGGGGTCGCCAATTTGCTGCTACAGCGCTGAACGGGCAGCCTGATTAGACCAAAAGTCATCGACAAAGCTATGTTTGTTATATCAAACATAGCTCAATGGATACTGTCGTCACCCTTCTCCGCATCCGCCAATCTCAAGGATTGAGCCAAGAGCAACTCGCTGCCCGCCTCGGCGTATCGTTCGCCACTGTCAACCGCTGGGAAGGCGGCAAGTCAGCTCCGCAACGCGCCCAGCGCGAAGCCATCGCCAAACTCGCCGAGGAACTCGACGCAAGCACTGCGTCCACTCCTGACTCGCCTTCCTCTGGCCCAACTCTCGCCGCCTCCAAACCACGCCGAGGTCTCCAGCGCAGCACGGTCCTCGGCAATAAGTCCATGGAGCAGATGCTTTGGGATGCCGCCTGCGCCATCCGCGGCGAGAAGGACGCCCCCAAGTTCAAAGACTATCTCCTGCCTCTCGTCTTCCTAAAACGCCTCTCCGACGTGTTCGACGACGAGGTTGCCCGTCTCACTCAGACCTATGGCGATGCTGACACCGCCACTACACTGATCGAAGCCGACCACAGTCTCGTGCGCTTCTACCTCCCGCCCGAAGCCCGCTGGCCTGTCCTCTCCGGCCGTGCGCCCTTCGCTTGGCCCGAGGGCAAGAAACCCGCCAGCCTCGGCGAACACATCACCACTGCGACACGCGCCGTCGCCCGCCAGAACACCCAGCTCATCGGCATTATCGACCAAGTCGATTTCAACCACGTCGGAGCTGGAGGCGAACGCGAGATCAGCGACTCCGCTCTGCGCGGCGTCATCGAGATTTTATCCGATCCCCGTTATCGCCTTGGGCTGAAAGACGTGGAGCCTGATTTTCTTGGCCGGTGTTATGAATACCTTCTGCGCAAATTCGCCGAAGGCGCGGGCCAGAGCGCGGGCGAGTTTTTCACCCCGACCGAAGTCGGCTTCCTCATGGCCGAAATCCTCCAGCCGCGCCCGCGCGAGGACGCCTATGACTACGCCTGCGGTTCTGCCGGCTTGCTGATCAAGCTCCAGCTCGTCGCCGAGAAACTCGATCCCGTCGCCAAAAAACTTCCGCTCCGCCTTCACGGTCAGGAGCTGCAGGGCTCCAGTTACGCCATCGCGTGGATGAACGTCATCATCCATGACCTGCAAGCTGAGATCGTTCGCGGCGACTCGATGCGCAATCCGAAGTTCCGCGCCACGGATGGGACGCGCCTGCGCCAGTTCCCTCTCATCATCGCCAACCCGATGTGGAATCAGACCTTCGATCCCGACGTATTCGAGAATGACGGTTTCGACCGCTTCGAGCGTCAGGGCGGAAACACGTCCGGCAAAGGCGATTGGGCCTGGCTGCAACATACGGCAGCCTGCCTCGCCGAAGGTGGACGCGCAGCCATTGTGCTCGACACAGGGGCAGTTTCGCGCGGTTCCGGCAGCAAGAACGAGGACAGGGAGCGCGCGATTCGAAAGTGGTTCGTGGAGCAGGACCTGATCGACGGTGTCGTCCTCCTGCCCGACAACCTTTTCTACAACACCACCGCGCCCGGCGTGATCATCTTCCTCCGCCGCGGAAAACCGAAGGATCGACACGGCCGCATCACCCTCGTCAACGCCGCCGGCGAAGCGAAAAAGGGCACGCCGAAAAATTATCTGCCGCCCGAGGCCGTGCAGAAGATCGCCGCCGCGTATCACGCCGGGACCGACGTGCCCGGTTTTGTGAAAACCATCACCGTCGCCGAAGCTGCCGCCAACGACTACAACCTGAGCCCGAGCCGGTTCGTGGCGGCGGAGATCGATAACGAACTTCGCCCGCTATCCGACATTGTCGTCGAACTCACGTCGCTCGATGCCAAGTCATCCGTGTTGGCCGCTGAACTCTCTATTGTTTTGGGGAAATTAGTATGAGTGCGCCTTGGCCAACGACTTCTATCGGCGAACTCTTCGACATCGGTGCGGGCAAATCCGTGACGCCTGCATCTCGCGGACAAGAGCCTAAGCGCCCATTTCTTCGCACTTCAAATGTCCTCTGGGGCCGCTTTGACCTGGCCGACGTGGACGCCATGTTTTTCACCGGCGAGGAGTTTTTCGCGAAGAGTCTCCGCCGGGGTGATTTGCTGGTGTGCGAAGGCGGCGACATTGGCCGCGCCGCAGTCTGGGAAGGGCAGTTGGCCGAATGCAGTTTTCAAAATCACCTGCACAGGCTCCGACCCAAGCGTCCAAGTATTAGCCCGGAGTTCTACCAATTCGCGCTCGAAGGCGGCATTACACTTTTCGGTTTGATCGAAGGAGTCGGCAATCGCACGACGATCCCAAATTTATCCCGAAGCCGCCTCGCCGAGTTAGCGGTGCCACTGCCGCCTTTCGATGAGCAACGGAAGATCGCGGTAGTGTTGGGGAAAGTTCAGTCGGCGGCGGCGGTGGAGGGCGATCTCGTGCGGGTGGCGCGCGAACTCAAGCAAGCCGCCCTCCGCCAGCTCTTCACCCGCGGCCTCGGCGGCGAACCTCAAAAACAAAGCGAGATCGGACTGATTCCGGAAAGCTGGAAAACCGTTCCGTTAGGCGAGCAAGCTTTGAAGATTTCCAAGGGCTCATCACCGAAATGGCAGGGGTTTCAATATGTGAGCGAAGGTGTGCTTTTCGTTCGAAGCCAAAACGTGGGCGAAGGAGTCATGGATTGGAGCTCGAAGGCCTACTTGCCCTTGGCTTGGAATGCCAAAGAGCCGCGTTCTGTTCTGAAAAAGAACGATGTGCTTCTGAATCTTGTTGGCGCATCGATAGGACGGTCCGCGGTTGGCGGACCAGAGATAGAAGGCGCCAATTGCAACCAAGCCGTCTGTTTCGTGCGTTTGAAGCCCGACGGTCTCTCGCCTGCGTTTGTCGCAAGTTTTCTCAATAGTTCCGCGGGCCTCGCTCAGATGCACCAGCAGAAGAAGGACGTGGCTCGGGCAAATCTAAGCCTCGACGACGTGCGGGGGTTTCGTGTTCCCAAGCCACCGGAAGCCGAGCAACGCGAAATCGCCGCCCTGCTGGCGACGCTAGACGCGAAAATCGCGCACCATGAGGTGAGGCAAACGCTCCTGCGCGAGCTGTTCCGCACCCTGCTGCACGACCTCCTCACCGCCCGCCGCCGTGTCACATCTCTCGACCTCGATCATTTTTCCGGTGCCGGAAAAATGATCCCTGCCGCGGCATTTTAGCCGTCATTGCCATGCTGGTCTTCATCGATGAATCGGGCGATCCGGGAATGCCTCCAGGCAACGGAGCTTCTGCGTTCTTCACGGTCACTCTTGTCGTCTTTGAAGACCGTGACGAAGCCGCGGCAGTCGAGCAACGCATCGAATTGTTGAAGCGTGAGCTCAATCTGCCGACGGGCTTCGAGTTTCATTTCAGCAAACTCAAATCTGCCTGGCGCGAGGCATTCCTGCGCGCTGTAGCGCCCTACGAATGGTTTTATTTTTCGATCGTGTTGAACAAGGCAAAGCTTACCGGAAAGGGTTTTCAGTTTCCCGATCCATTCTACAAATACACCTGCGGCCTCGTCTTCCAGAATGCGAAACCTCATCTGAACGACGCCATCGTGGTGATCGATGGCAGTGGCGGCCGGGAGTTCCGCACCCAGCTCAGTACCTACTTGCGCAAGCGCGTGAATGATGGCGGGGCTGGTCCCAAACTCATTCGCAAGGTCAAGCTGCAGGACTCGAAGCGCAATTCGCTCCTACAACTCGCCGATATCGTCTGCGGCACAATCGCGCGCGGCTATACGTCACCGGACGACAAGAACTGCTATCGGAAGCTCATCTCCCATCGGGAAATGCAGGTTCAATTCTGGCCAAAATGAAAATCCCCCCGACCTATCCTTGCGGAAAGAGAACCATACGGAGCCGGTTCGGTCTGGGGGGCGATTCCGCGAATATCATCGGCGCAAACATTGCAGAAATCAAGCCTGGGATAGAGACGCGCAGAGATTCGAACCCCCGACTTCCTCGCGCTAGCCGATGGGAGTTCGAAAACAGAAGGTTGCGAGGAGTCATCAGTAGAGCCGAGATCTCATTTAAAATATCCGTCACGCCTCGGAAGCGCTTTGATCTGAAGCCCGTGCTGCGCCCGAGGGCGGGGACTTTCTTTTCAAAGTCAGAACATCGGACTTCCGTAGCACCGAGTTTTTTGCAGAATTCACGTCGACAGAACTTGCCGCGCGAGCTCGACGAGCAGCGAACCGGAGCAAGTCGTTTAATGGCCTTCGGCGCTTTTGCAGTTCCGAAGGCCATGTCATTTGCGGACAAAACGCGAGTGAAGCCGAACGGGGTGCTCGTCTTATTTCCATGACCAACCTCGCGCTCGAAGCCGCAACCGTGCAATTCCCGCTCGTCCGTCACGCGGTCGATGCCGGATGGACATTTGTGTCCGAAGCCGAGGCGCTGGCGCATCGCGGCGGTGAGAGTGGATTATTTTTTCACGACGAATTGTGCGCTGCGCTCCTGCGCCTGAATCCGGGTGTCGTGACGGCGGAGAATGTGGCGGCAGTCATCGCCGAAATCGAAGCCGCGCCGCCTACCATCGAAGGCAACAAGCAGCTTCTCGAATGGCTGCGGGGCCAGCGCACCGTTTTCGTCCCCAGCGAAAAACGATCACGCAACGTGCGCTTGATCGACTTCGCCGATCCAATCGCACCCGGGCGCAACAGCTTTCAAGTCACAGTCGAGTGGGCTTTTCGCCAGCAGTGGAAAAAGGGCAACCGGCCCGATGTGGTCTTTCTCATCAACGGCGTGCCGGTGGCGTTGGTCGAGTGCAAGAATCCGAAGCTCAAAGGAGCGATGGAAAAGGCGCTGGTGCAGCTTAGGCGCTACGAGAAGGAAACGCCTGAGATGCTGGTGGCCCCGCAGGTCTTTAATCTCACGCACCTGATCGAGTATTTTTACGGCGTCACGTGGAGCACGGA
>DAITQE010000164.1:0-7243 GCA_036833235.1 Opitutus sp. | reverse complement strand
ATTCCAGACGAGGCCCCATTGCCAAGCGAATCCGCAGGCGAGCACTGAGAGCGCCAGAACGATCAGCAGCAGCCAAATCATCGCAAGGCCAAGAGCGATCAAAGAAAATGGAATACGAAAGCCGCGCTTCCCGAGAAATTTTTCGACATACAATGAAATCTTTGTGGCGAATCCGAACATTCCTGCGCCGGTCGTCGTGAGGAGCGCCCACAGTGAAGGGAATGCAAAATTAGCCATCGACCACCTGAAGTAGATTGTTTGCCCGAGGGAATCGACGAGGGCGAATAGTACCAATGCGACCGTTGGGATCAGGCCGAGCATGAAGCCGCGGGTGAGAAGGTTTTGTGCGTGACTGGCGAATTCGGCGTCCGACATCTGCCGATGGCCCTTGCTGAACAGCCCGAGCAGCCGGCGAATCAATGCCATCAGCGGGAGGAGTTGCGTCGTCCAGTACAAGGTGCCCGTTGGTAACATCAGCGCGACAAACGTAATCGCCGGCAGGATGAACCAGGGGCTCCACCAGATTGTTCCAAGGGAGTGATCCCAGAAAAATTGCTCGAGCTGGCACCACCACTTTCCGGTGAATTTCGCGCTGCAAAGATCGGCCCGAATCAAGGCGCCGAGGCCGAGCAGCAGAAAACCAAAGGCGAGTAGCACGACCTGGAGTGCGACCCAATTCCGGAGTGCGACCGCCGCACTCAGCCAATTATCACCTGCGCCGTTGGGCGAAAGAAACCGGCCGTTTTCGCGGAGCCAGTTGACGGACCACGAATGATTGTTCGCCAGTTCCTGCTCGACCGCATCGGCGGAGCCGCCATCTCGGGCGAACGCGCAACCAAGGAAGCTGCCGAAATAACCGCCACCCGAGGCTGTCGACAAATAGTCGATACGCCGGATGAATCCCTGCCGGGCCAGCGCTTGGAACAGGCCCAGGCAAAAGGTTGCGCTGCGAATGCCACCACCGGAGAGGGCCACGCCCACGACCGGCGCGGTTGGATCGAGCGCGTTCCGGCGCCGGCGTAGCGCAATTTCCGCTTGTTCCGCGGCGTTTAGTGCGGCGGGATAATTGCGATCGGGGCGCGGATGAGTCGGCGTGATCATGGATCGGAGAGAAGCTCGGGAGCGCGAGCGTTCTGCCCGCAAAAGGATCGGGTGCGGGCGGGACGCCCGCGCTCCCGTCAGAGTGTTTTCAGGTATTCGAGGATGGCCTCTTTCTCGGCGGCGGGAAGCGTGGTGCCGTACGTGTGACCTTGGTTGCCGTTGCCGCGCTCGGCGATGTCGTGTTTCCAGCCGTAGCGCTTCGTATCAAAGCCCTGCGTTACGAAGCCGACGTTAACGGGATCGTAAACGTCGTAACCGCGGTAGAAAACTTTCGGCCGCTCGCTGACGGGATTCAGCAAGTCGCGCAATGTCGGTACAGATCCATTATGTAGATACGGTGCGCGCATCCAGATGCCGTCGAGCGGCGGCGATTGGTAGCCTTCGATCTTCACCATGTTAGGACGGTTGATTCCCATTTCCTTGACGCGGCGGTTGGCCTCGTCCGCGGCGCCCTGTGTCCAGGTGTTGAGACGTTCGGTGTCGGTGCCGATCTCGGCCGGAGCAACGGGCTTGTTGGTGAAACGCGCACCGACGTCGTGGCACGATGCGCAGTGTTGCGCGTAAATCGGGCGGCCTTGCGCGGCGAGGGCGGCGTCGATGGGAAACGGATATTTCGGGGGCGGAAGCTCGCTGAGAAAATTATCGAGCGCCTCCATGCGTTTGAGAAACCAATCGCGGCGCTGGAGCGACCAGATCTGTCGATCGAAAGGAAGATTGGGATCGGGCGCCGAGCCGAGGCCGAGGGCAGAGTCGATCAGCACGGAGCGGACGGCGGGCGTATCGCAGCTCCAGTTGAGATAAAGGCCGTCGCCCTTCCGTACCTTGAGATTCCACACCGACGGGAAATCGGCCTGACCGGTCGTGTTGTCGGTGGCCATGCTCGTCATGAAATATTTTGTGAGGTTCATGGGATCATCGCGGCCGCGGCCCCAGTCGGGCCAGCCGGGACGGTTCATCCACGCGAGCTGATGATCCTGTTGGCGGAGGGCATTGCGCGTGAGAGGAATGAGCGCGAAGCGGTAAATGAGCCGGTCGAGCGTGGACAATTTTACTTCGCGATCGATCTCGGCGAGAAGCGTGGAGGCGTTGAAGCGCGGATCTTTCCCGCAGTTGGTCAGGAACCGGAGCAAAGCCTGCACGTCCGTGGTATGCGACGGCGCGCCGACGATGACATGCGGAGTTTCGTTTTCCTTGCTGCGCCAGGTGCCGGTATGGCAGATTGCGCAATTGTTGGCGACGCGCGGAAAGCCGATGACGCGTTTCGTGAAACCGGCAGGCATCTCATGACCTTCCTCCCAAACGAGCCCGAACGCCTTGTAGCCGCCGGGGCCGGGAACGTATTCCGGAAAGACGCGAGGCAGCACGAGCCAGATGTAGTACGGAATTCCGCGGGTGGCTTCCGCGCCGATGCTGCCGTATTTGAAATGTTCGCTCTCGTTGGCCCAGACGGGCTCAGGCTCTTCGCGGAAGAATTTGTACCACGTGAGCCAGCCACCGGCGACGCCGAGCACGACGAGGACGATGAAGCATCGCAGGATAATACGTTTGGCGCGTGGGGTGAGGCTCATGGGAAAGTGCGTGGTGAACTTCTGGATTTTTTTAGCTAGATCGGTCGCTCAACGATTTTTTCCGGTCTGCATGAAGATGTGGGCGGGGTGCGCCCTCACCCCGCGAGAGATCGGAGACGAAAGACAGCCATGCGGGGTGAGGGCACCCCGCCCACACGAAAACCAACGGAGTGGCTGCGATTGCAGTCGGAGTATTCATCCGGTCTAGAATTTTTTGAGGTATTCGATCAGCGCGCTCTTGTCGGCGGGCGCGAGTTCGGTACCGTAAGCGCGACCCTCGTGACCGGAGTTGCCGTTGCCGGGCAAAGCGGTGTCGAACAGGAAATATTTCCGAGTCTTCTCCTGCGAAACGCTCGTTACGAAACCGACGTTCTTCGGATCGTAAACGTCGTAGCCGCGATAGAAAGACTTTGGCCGCTCGCTGGCCGGGTTAAGCAGATCGCGGAGCGTGGGCACGGATCCGTTATGCAAATACGGCGCTCGCAACCAAAGCCCATCGAGCGGCTGGTTGGCGTAACCGAACGTTTTTCTGAAATGGCTAAAGCGGTCTTGGGGAAAGCCCGCGTAGAGCAGGTTCTGGTTGGCGCAGAGTTCTACCGAATAAGAGTCGAGACGATGACGATCGGTTCCGATCACTTCAATCGGTGTGACCTTGCCGACGAGTTCGCCTGTGAAATCCTGTCCGTTCCGACCGTGGCAACGAGCGCAGTATTCGCCATAAATTGGAGCGCCGCGGAGTGCGAGGGATTCGTTGATCGGATACGGATAAGCCGGCGGCTTGGCGTCATTGAGCCATGTTTCAATTTTTTTCATCGATGCGCGATCGAGCGTCGGTGGGATGGCGCCGGTGCCGAACGATGCGCTGCGATTGCGCTCTTCCACCGACGTATTGTTGCCGTCCCAATGCAGCGCCATCCCTCTGCGCGGTCCCTGATTCCAGAGGGATGGCAAGTCACAGTTGCCGACCCATTCGCGCTCCGGCACCAACGCCATCGGAAAATTCAAGAGCACCTTCGGCGGGTTGAAGGTGTCAACGCGCCCCGGGCCGGCGTCCGGCTCGCGATCCATGAACTTGAAACGATCGCGAAGGAACAGCAGACGACGCCGCCCGATATCGATCGCGACATAGCGGTAGATGAGCCGATTGATAAGATCATCGCTGACGCCGATGCGTTTCATTTCGGCGGCGATGCGATCGGGAGTGAATTTCTCGCTTGTCGCACAGGCAAACAGGAAGCGTTCGAAGCCCTGCAAATCGAGCGTGTTGGCCGGCATGCCGGCGATGATGCGCGGTTTGCTGTCAGGCGTATCGCGAACGGTGCCGACATGACAAACAGCGCAGTTGAGAAAAACACGGTCGATCCCCTGTACGTTCCTTTTGGAGACGCCCACGGGCAGATCAGGATCGGTGGTGCGAGTGGGGTCGAAGACAAAGCCGAGCGATGCGAGTCCTTTCTCCGGTTCTGGTAGAAACTCGCGAAACATCGTGGGCAGGACCCGCCACAACGGATACGGAATGCCGGCGTCGCGCTCGCCGCCGGTGGAACCGTATTTGAAATGATCTTCGAGGCCGGCGTAGGTCACCGGTTCATCGCGGCGAAGTCGTACCGCCATGTAGATTCCGAAGACGATCACGACCAACGCGACGGCGGCCCAGAAGCGTCGCCAACCTTTGCGTGCAGGCTCGTATTGAAAACTGAGAGAGAACTTCAGGACCGGCTTTTTGTTTTCTCCGAAATAGACCTGGCCGAGATAAAGCCCGGGAGCGACCAGGCGAATCTCATCGCGAACGAAACGCGCGATCAGCGAGGTCTTGGAGTAGTCGATGACGATGCACTCGCGACCGTCGAACCAACTCCGGCCGGTGTACACGTCGGCCTTGATTGCGGTCAGACTGAACAGAGTGATGCGATTTCGGAGGCACCGTTGCGCAGGATCGAAAACTTTCCCCTGCCAGAGAAACCACCGCGCAAAACACGCGAGCAACCGGCCCCAGAGCGAACCGGCGCACGCGATCGCGGTGCCGCTCGCTTCACCGTCCGGAATGGATCCTGCGGGGCTCGCCCTGAAAAGCGCGTCCAGTTCCCGTGAGGTTTTTTTTAGGAGCTGGCGTGCGGTCAGGGTCATCGGAAAGCGCTGGCGGCATTAACTGGGAAAGCTCAGCGCGAAATCGACGAGGCGCGTCGCGCCCCACCAGACTTTGCCGAGGTAGAGGTGGTTGGCGGGATCGACGAGCCGGATCTCGTCGCGAATTTTTCGCGCGAACAGCGAGGTCTTCGAGTAGTCGAGGACGATGCATTCCTTGCCGTCGATCCAGCTCGGAGTGTAATAGACTCGGGCGACGATGGCGTGGGCTCCGGCGATCGTGATCTTGTTCACCAACGTGGCGCCCGGGCCGTCGACATTCTTGGTGAAAATCTTGCCTTGCCAAGCGAGCGCGTGGACGAATCGGGCGATGAGGCGACTCCAAGCTGTGCCCGGACACACGATCGCCTCACCGGTGGCGTCGCCCTCGGGAATGGGACCCGCCGGGCTGTTACGAAAGAGATCGTCGAGCTGTGACTGCGACATAGCTTTGAGATCGTCGAAGGTCATGGGGTTGGGGGAGTGGAGAAGGGAGAATTCGGTTCAGCCGCGAGTCGTCACGAATTTGCGCGAATAGTAGGCTGCCAGCTTGCTGGCGCGGCTTGAGCGCGAGCTAGCTCGTGGCTTACGGGCTTCGCGAGTCGCAATCGGGAACCGGAGCGTGGCACGGGTCTCTTGACCCGTGATAGAAAACCACGGGTCCGGAGAGCCGTGCCACTTTAATTGCGGCTGCCGCGGTGTGTCCATTGATGTGTCTCCTGCTCCGCCTCAGAGCGTTTTGAGATATTCGATGAGCGCGTGCTTGTCGTCGTCCGGCAGGTTCGTGCCGAACAAATGACCGCGATCCTCGATCAGGTCCGGCGCCTTGATGTTGGCGAATAACGCGGGGGCGAGTTCGTCGCGCATGAGCGCCTTGGTCGCGGCGGAGTCGAGATGCTCGAGTTTGATCTTGAGCAGGACAGCTTTGATTTTGACGCATAGCTTGACGAGTTCGACCGGATTGGCGTCGGGATCGAAGTTGGCGAGAAGGTTAACGGGTGTGCCTTCGGGGATCGGGCCGAGGCGGAAATAACCGTCGGGATCGAGATGCGATTTGAGTAACGTGCGGTAGGGCTCGGGCATGGCGGCGCCCTCCAGTTGGAGACTGCATTCGCGGGTCGTGCGCCAGATCGAAGCTTTGCCCAGTCGTTTTTCAGGCCAGAGAAGTTTTTCGACGGCGTCGTTGAAAGCGTCCATGCGACCGGCGACGGATGGATCACCGGTGAATTTGCCGAGTGCGTTGTTGTGGAAAAACGGAGCCGAGGTCCAAATGCTGATGAGCGATGCGGGGCGATAATAGCCGAGGCCGCCAGATGGCATTTTATACGGCTGCATTTTATCCGTGTAGGGGTTGTAAACCTCGATGTCGTCGACCGCTGGCAGATTTTTGTAATCGTCGGAGGAGAAATTGGCCCAGATGTGACCAGCCATGGCATTGGTGCCGAGCGCGCGGGCGGCGTTGGTTTTGATTTTCGCGACGGAATAGCGGCGCTCGTTCGCGAAGAAGTTGCCCTCGCGGAAATCGTCTTTGAGCACGGCCTCGGCGAACCACGCATCGCGATCGACGCCGGCGGGCGGCTGTTTGCTGGAATGGCAGGACGCGCAGTTTTTTCCGAAAACGGTGGCACCGTGCCGCAACACGGCGGGATCGCTGGTCAGGTAGCGTTTGCCGCCGGGCGCGTCGGCGAGATGAAAGGGCTGCAAACGGCGGAAAAACCGGGCGACATTCGTGAACTTCTCCTGCGTCGCGAGCCAGTAGACGGAGTTTTTCTGGGCGGTGGAAATTTCAAACGGCTTCTGCGGATACAGACCGATCAGCGCCTGATGCGACTGGAGCCAGAGCTGCGAGTACGCGCCGATGTTGACGTAAACACGGAGCGTGGCACCCGGAACGCCGACCGAATCAGCGCCGTCCTTCAGGATCATCGGCACTTTCGCGGTGTGCGTGTGCTCATCGACGTTCACCTGCGGCAGCAACAGCGTTTCTTTACTGGTGATGACCTCGTCGTGGCCGGCATCCAAGCGTTCGCCGAGGAGGAAAATCGCGTTCATCGCGCCCGGGTTGTTGATATGATCGGTCGCGATCCGGGAGGTGTCGGAGGTTCCCGGGGGCTGGTTTTTCAGCATCTCCCAAAACAGGCCACCTTCTTTTACGTTGTGGGCAAACGTGCGGCCTTCGCGGAGGTATTGATTGCCGATGACAGAAGCGAGGTTCTCCCATTTCGGATTGGCGGTGTCGGCGGGCGGGGAGAGAGGATTGAAGGCGATGTGGCAGGAGCCGCAGGCAATTCCTACGCGATAGGGGCGGACGAGTTGCGGATCAGTCGCGTAGGCTGGGTCGTTGTAGTAACGGGCGCCGTCCCACTTTTTTTTGGCGGCCTCGTCGAAAGCGGGATTGGGGAAAAGGCGGAAGCCCATGATGCCGGTGGACCGGCCATACACCTTGGGAT
>DAITQE010000163.1:0-7250 GCA_036833235.1 Opitutus sp. | reverse complement strand
CTCCTAGGGTTGGACCCAAGCGCCTTTACGCCAAAGTCGATCGCAGCAAGCGCCCGCACGTCGCGCACCGCTCCGCGAATCACGACCCCGGACCAGCCGTTTCGCGCCGCGATCTTTGCGACGACATCGCCAAGCAGCGCCGCCGAGACGGACCCGCCACCATCCACGACCAGCACCTCGCCCGATGACGGCGTCTCCAGCACCGAGCGAAGAAGAGCGTTGTCCTCGCGGCATTCGACCGTGCGAATCGCGCCCGAGAAAACCCGCCGGCCGCCGTATTGGATGAACTGCACTGGGCACGACCAGCAGCGTTCCTCGAACTCATCGAACAAATCGGCGGTGGAAAGGGAGCGGTCCGGGCGATTGGCCGCAGAGGTGAGCGGTGTTTTTCGCGGTGGCATTACATCGAGGCGCGCAGTGCGATGAGCGAAAGCGTGACCGTGATGGCTCCGCCGATGCGCGTCGCGATCTGCGCGAACGGCATCAATTGCATGCGATTCGCGGCGGTGAGAATCGCGACATCGCCCGTGCCGCCCTGACCGGAGTGACACGCGTTCACAATCGCCGTGTCGATCGGATAGAGCTTGATCCAGCGGCCGACCATGAAACCGGTCGCCATCAGCGTGGCGACGGTGGCGACAATCGTCACCAGATTCGCCGGCGCGAGCGCCGCGATCAACTTATCCCATGGCGTCATCGCCGCGCCGATGGCGAACAACAGCGGATACGTTACCGCGGTCGCGAAGAACTTATAGACGACCTGCGCGCCTTGCTCGATCTTCGGGGGCGCACCGAACGACAGTTTCACCACGACGGCGAGGAACAGCATGGCGACCGGCGCGGGCAAGCGCCACGCCTCGGGTGGCAGCGTACTGGCGGCAACGCCCAGCAGATAGAGCATGATCGCGAGACTTCCCGCCGCGGCGATATGGCTGACATCCATATGACCGGTGATTTCTTCCTGGCGCGGGTGCAATTCGTCATGTTCACCCGGCTGAAGGCGGCCCTCGCCCGTGAGGTGGCGGTATTTCTTGCCAACGAAATTGAGTGTGCCGGCCAGCAGGATCGCGGTGAGGCTGCCGAACATCACCGGTGGGAGCACTTGGGCGAATTCCGCGCCTTGCTTGAGGTGCAGGATTTCGGCATAGCCGACGGACAGCGGAATGGCGCCCTCCCCCACGCCGCCCGCCATGATGGGCACCACGATATAGAAAAACGTGTGCTTCGCCCCGAGCCCCAGCAGCGTGCCAACACCGGTGCCAACGAGCATCGCCACGATGGAGCCCGCGGCGAGCGGCACAAAGATTTTCAAAAACCCCTTCACGAGCACGGACCGATCCATCCCCAGAATGCTGCCAACGATGACGGAAGCGATGAAGAGGTAGAGGAAATTGGTGGACCTCGTGAATTCGATCACGCTGCCAAGGATCGCGGGCGGCAACAGGTGGTAGTAGGCAAGGCACGACGGAACGAACGTCGCGAAAATCGCCGCGCCGCCGATGTGCTTGATGAGCGGAAGGCGTTTCCCGACCTCGGCACAGACGAAGCCGCCAACGGCGATCACCGCGATCATGGTGCAGACTTCGTCGGGCGTCTTGCCGCCCACTTTCGCTGGAAATTTTCCGGTCGCGACGAGTGCCGCGAGGACACCGACGAGCACGAACATCACAGGCAACGGCACCACGCCGATGCGCAGCTCCATGATTTTCCACCAGCCGTGCGGCCAGAAACGCGTCAATTTGGACGGAGCGGTTTCGGGGACAATGGCGGACGGAGGTTCGTTCACGCGGTTCATTTTGCCAGCAGAGTTTTGGAGTGGTGGAACGGATACTGGGCGGATCATAAAGGTCGTCCTTGAATGCAACCTGAAGACAAACTGAATTTGCGTTCACCCTGGCGAGAGGTGCGCAACGCGGGTGTGCTGACGAAGGGAAGGCCGAGGCCAAGGAACAGCGAGGCGGTGTGAAGGGAAGGTAGAGTGTGGGAACGAAATTATGGACGTGTTGGTGGCGTCAGAAACGGCGGGCCTCACATCGTGGGTTTGAACAACGCGGCGGCGTTCGGGGTTTTGGCGGCGAGCTCGTCGCGGATCGCGAGAGCCTTGATGTGGAGCTGCACTTCGTCGTCCCCGGCGTTGTATTTGAAGACGAAACCGGCGGCGCCGCCGATGAAATGGCCCGCGGTGTCCTTGAGCGGCACCTGCACCTCGAACTTGTGCGGTTCCTTCATGTTGGGAGCGAGGACGGTCTTGTGTTCCTGGGCGACGGCAATGTCGTCATCCTCATCCTGCTTGCCGACACGATCGAGGTTGGTGGCGATCATGGTTTCGGTCTTGGCCCCGGGTACGGTGAGATGGAGGCCGACCACGACGAGTTCGGGATACTTGGCCATCAGTTCGTTCACGAACTGTTGGGCTACAATGTGATTGTCGGCGGCCTTGCGCCAGGAAGGATCGGGGGTGGTTTCCGCGATGGCGGCGGGGAGGCTCAGGCCGAGCAGCAGACCGGAGAGAATAACGAGGCGGGAGGTTGTTTTCATGGTATTTTTTTGGAGGCTAAAATGGATTAATAGTATTGGGGACATTGCTTAAGCTGGACTGAACTAAAGGTGAAATTACGTTCAGCTTCGTGGGTCGCAGGTCGCGCCGGCAGATCGGCCCGCCCACAATCGAAGGGTCACTCAAAAAGGCGTGGTGAAGGAGAGCGTTATTTTCCGTGGGTCGCCGGTGCGCACGTTGGTGACCGAGGCGATATAGGAAAAATATCCGCGATCGAGCGCGTTGGTGATGTTGAGCGCGAGCGTGCTGCGCTTCCATTGATAATAGAAAGCTGTATCCACCCGCGCATAACCGCCCATATCCAGCCACTGGGTGGGATCATTGGAGAAAGCGCCGTGTCGGTCGCCCACGTAGATCACTCCCAGCCCGGCGCCAAAGCCGCGCAGGGCGCCATCCGGCACATTATAGCGCGTCCAGAAATTGAACTGTTGCCGGGGCGCATTGGAATTCCAGGCGTTGAGCTGCGTCGGGTCGATGGATTTGGTGACCCGCACGTCGTCATAGGTGTAGCCGGCCTGCAGCTGCCAGTTTTTAACCGGCTGATACGTCGCGGAAAACTCGATACCTTCGCTCTCCTCCTGCCCGGACAGCAGGAAGGTCTGCGCGCCATCGATGGGTGAAACGCCGTTCGGGATCGGCTCGGCGACATTGTTCCTCACGATGTCGTAGATTGAAACCGTGCCGGATAGCTTGTGCTCCAGCAGGTCGGCTTTGACGCCGACCTCCACCTGGCTCGAGATGGTCGGCGGAAAATCGGCGCTGCCATTCGCGTCGACGGTCGTGGCATTCGGCGGCACAAACGACTTCGCGTAACTGATGTAGTAACCGACGCGGTCAGTCGGCTGATACATCAATCCGAGGGACGGCACCCAAGCCTGGTCCGTGCGGCTGCGATGCTGGATGGGCTTGCTGTAGGCGTCGTCGTAGGTCCCGTCCTGCCGGTCATGGCGGGCCGCGAGGGATAGTCGCCAGCGACTGCCCATTTTGATCTGATCGGACACGTAGATGCCGTAGTTGGTCTGCCGCGTGATGCCATCCGAGGTGGGCGGGACGGGGTCGGCCGGAAAAGCCGGGACAGTGAACACGGGGTCGTAGAGGTTGACGTTGAACGCGGCCGAGCGGAGAAACGCGAGCCGCAGGAAATTGCTGTTCTCATAGCCCCCGTTGACACCGAGCAGCAGCGTCTGGCGGAAGGTTTCTGGCCCGAAATCCCCATAGATGTTCGCATCAACGAAGGTGTATTGCCGCAGGTTGAATTGGTGACGGAGACGCCGCTGCAAAATCGAATCCTGAACGTCCGCCAGGGTCGGCGGCGTATTCCCCGTGCTGTTGACGGAGGTGACGTTCAGATTCTCGAACGCGAGCTTGCCGTCGTTGTGTTCCACATGCCGGCCCTGCACCTTCATCACCCAGTTGTCGGCAAAGCGGTGCGTAAAGTTGAGCCCGTAGGTCTCGCCCTTGTCGTATTCCTTGCTGTCGGGATCCTGATACACCGTGCCGAAATTCGGATGCCACGAGGGCATGTGAAAGGGAATCGCCAGGAAACTATCGGAGAACCGAGACTGCTTGGTCACTTCGGCTGTCAGGGTCACCTCGGTATTCTCATCCACCCGATAGGTCAGGGAGGGGAAGAAAGAATAGTTCTGCGCCCAGCCAGAGCGGAAACTGTTCAAATGCTCATAGTCACCAATGAACCGATACAGCCAGTGTTTGCCGGCGTCGAGCGGGCCGGTGCTGTCCAACTGGGTGATGAAATTCATATTGGAGCCGAATTTCGCGCCGGTGCCGAAGTTGCCGGTGTCGCCCGCATAGGTGGCGACCGAGGTGAACAAGGAATTGCCCGCTTTTTGCTGGGGCTGCTTGGTAACGATATTGATGACGCCGCCGGGCTGCATCAGGCCATAGAGGACGGAGGTGGGCCCCTTGACTACTTCGACGCGTTCAACATTCGCGGTGGTGGGTGAGCCGAAGCGCGAAGCCAATCCCGGCAGGCCGTCCACCTGCAGGTTGTTCAACGTATCGTCGATGCTGTTACTGAAGCCCCGCAGCGTGAAGCCCACCGCCACCGACGCCTCGCGAGTCATGCCAACGACGTAAGGGTAAAGATCATCGAGCGACTGCGCCTGCAGATCCTTGATGAGCGACGCATTGATGATCTGCACCGTTTTCGGCAGGTCCTTCAAATCCATCGGGGTCTTGCTGCCAGCCGAGGTCGAAGGCTCGACGTAGCTGCCGATGGTGGCGTTCACGGTGAACTGCTCGAGTTTGACGATCTCGTCTTTGTTTTCCTGCGCAGTGAGCGCCGGAGCGAGCAGCGCGAGGAGCGGGCCGAGAATTGCCGGCAGACAGCGGCGAAGTGAGCGGATTTTTGGGGGTGGTTTCATGGACTGGCGGGGGACATGACGCGGAGAAAATTTCATGGGGCCTGGTCGAGCTTGGCGCGTTGCTCGCGCACGACGGCGGCGGTGAGCGGGAGATAATTTCCGTTGTCCGCGACGGCTTGCTGACCTTCCCGGCTCAGGATGTAGCGCAGAAATTCGCGCAGCTTCGGATCGAGCGGCTCGCCGGGTGCGCGGTTGAGCTGGATGAAAACGCTGCGTGCGAGCGGATACGTGCGCTGCTGCACGGTGAGGCGCGTCGCTTCGACGTACGGGCCGGCATCGGTCGCGGCGAGCGCGAGCGGCTTCACCTGTAACACGCCGCCGGCCTGCGCCAGGCCGGTCCACGCAATGCCGTAGCGATCGCGCGCGAGTTCGTCGGTGAGCATGCGTTGGATGTTGCCGGTCGCGCCGGCCGGTCCGTCGGAAACCATTTTGCCAGCCTCGACGTATTCGCGGTAATTGGAGTTCCACTTGTCACCGCCATGAAAAACTTTCAGTTCGAAGAAATTTCTCATGCCGGTGAACGCATAGCCGTAGGTGTGGATCGGCTGGTCGGCCCACTCGCCGCCGAGGCCGAGCTGGCCCCAGGTGCGGATATTATCCTCCGGGCCGCGCCCGGCCTGCGGCATCCACTTGTAGCCGGCATAACCACCGGTGCGCTCGGCGCCGAAAATCCCGTCGAGCTGCTTCAGCGTCAGCTTCGTAAGGGGGTTGTCGCGGTGGACGTAAATGACGAGGCTCCACGTGCAGCCCTTGATGTCGGCCGCGCCCGTCGCCACGGTGATCTCGGTGAGGTCGTGGCCGAACGCCTCGGTGAACGCGAGGCACTCGATCAGCATCGGCTCGCGTCCGTTGGTCGCGAGGTCGGCTACGCCGCTGACGAGCCCGCCAATGATCGCGGCGTCGCTGCCGGGAAATTTGTCGTCAAAGCTCACGCCCGGCTGACGGGCGCGGAAACCTTTCTCCCATTGCTGCAACGTGCCCGCGTAATCGATACCGTAGTTGCGGATGACGCCGGAGACTTTTTGCCCGGGCTCGTAAGCCGGCAGCCCGCTCAAGTCCCATGTGTCGGGGGCGGCGAGCGCCGTCGCCCACACTGCGATAAGCAACGCTCCGGCCAGAATTTTTTGCGGACGTGGCATAACTTTGGACGGACAGCGGGTGCGGCTTATTCCAGTCTGGCGCGCTCGGCGGCGGCGATGGCGGCGGGGAGCGGGAGGTAGTGGTCTTTCTCGACGAGTTGCTGGCCTTCGCGGCTGAGGACAAACGAAATGAATTCCTTCACGAGCGGATCGAGCGGCTGGCCGGCGGGCCGGTTCACGTAGAAATAAACGTAGCGTTGCAGCGGATAACGACCGCTCGCCATATCGCCGAGCACGGGCTGGCCGAGCACGCCGTCGCGATCGGAAAGCGCGAGGGCTTTGACCTGATCGCTTTGGAAATAGGAGAAATTTCCGAACGCGATGCCGTAACGATCCTCGGTCATCGCCGTCACGATGTCCTGCGCGACCTTCGGCGTGCGGCGCTTCATGTCGCCGCCGGGGACGCGGTAGGCATCCTTGAACGGCGCGTCGAGCATCACCCGTTCGCGAAAATATTTTGTCACGTCGTCGCGCCAGTAAAATCCGTAGAGATGCACGGGCTTGTCCGCCCATTCGCCGGTGAGACCGAGCTGGCCCCAGGTCGTGATCGCGGCGGGATAGCCGCGGCGACGTTCGTCGGAATAGAGGGCGTCGAGTTCGGCCAGCGACAATCGGGTGAGCGGATTGTCCTTGTGCGTGAACACGCCGATGGCCGAGACGTGGCTCTTCAGGACGAACGCGGCGAGGCAGATTTTAACGCGGAACGGCTCGTAGCCGTAGGCGTCCTCGAAGGCCGCGTTGTCCGGATGAAACACTTCGTCCGTCCGTGGCCCGAGCGCGATCCGCTCCTCGGGGCCAACGTCCTTCTGGCTGATCGTGACATCGGCGCCGGGATGGATTTTTTTGAACGCCTCGCTCCACGCGCCCATCATCGCCTCCACGGTGTCCATGCCGCTGATACCGGCGAGCGAACCCGAGACCGCGACCTCCGGCACATAGTGCGGCAGCGCGCGATCGACGGGGACTGACAGCGGCTGCGCGGACAAACGCACAGCCGCAAGCACCGCAACAGTGAGATGAGTAACGATCCTCGGGACAAGCCCCGTGGCATTTTCAAAACCCCGATGCACTTCAGAATGCAGACTGGTCCGGGGAGCGCACGCGTCTCGCGTGCTGGCTTGGGCGTCCCGCCCGAGCCAACCGAACCATTCTCGGCGAGACGCCGAGAAT
>DAITQE010000162.1:0-7257 GCA_036833235.1 Opitutus sp. | reverse complement strand
CGCCTATAGGCGCACGGGCGACTTGAGCCGGAGCCTTGGTATTTTTGTACCTCTTTGCGGCTATCAATTCCGAGACTCGGAGCTTCGGTTGCGCCATACGCAGGATCCCCCTCTTACTCTTGCTATTTTACACCAGTAACGCGCGACGCGGCATCGGGCGCCGTGCGTTGACAGCGCACTGCACGTGAGTAGCAAATCTGCATCCCGTTTTGTCTGCATCGCCGACTTCAGTCAGAGGTTCCATCATGCTTACCCCACACCGTTCCTTCACTCCCATTATTCTCGCGGCGCTGTTCGCCATTCCATGTGGCCCCGCTCAGGCCGCGATCAAGAAGAAGGTGACCAGTGAGGCCGACCTTCCCCGGTTCACCTATTCGTTTACCGTTCCCGCCTCCACCTTCGCGCAAGCCGACGATGCGACCTTCAATGCTTTCGCCGCCAAAGTTCGCACGGATCTCGACGCGGTCTTGCGCGATTACGACATCGCGGACCGATCGACCCTCCGACAACTGGTGGCCGCCAAGCTCTCCCTCCAGGAAATCGCCGGCGAATACCCGGCCGCACTGGAGACCATCGCTACGCTCCGCGGTCTGCAGGACAAGCCAGCGGCGAAGCTGACCACGGGCCTCCTCGACCGGGCGTGGATTCAGGCGGCCATCGACGCAAAAGAGGTCCACGGCCCGGCCTTCGCGCAGGCATTTGCGCAACGTTACGCGGAAGCGATCAACGCGCTTCCGTCGGCGGTCGTCGGAGACTCGATCAAGCGCGCGTACGTGACCGCCCGAATAATGGCGAAGGGCGTGCTCCTCGGCCACGTCATGACGGAACTTGATCCTGCGGTAAAAAAATCCGGTGGCTTGGACAATCTCGAAGCCTGGGAACTGATCGAGACGCGGACCGCTCTGCAGTTTATTATCCCGCTCGCTCCGGCGCGCAGCGAAGTGCTGAAAAATTACATCGCCGCGCACAATGTCGAGAAACCCGACATCTGGGCGGCCCGTGAAGTCACCCTGACGAGTGATCAAAAGCTAACGCCCGTGGTCGTCGCGATCTGGGATTCCGGTATCGATGTCACTCTTTTCCCGGATCAGAGTTTCACGGATCCTCAACCGACCGCGAGCGGCGTTCACGGCCTTGCGTTTGACGACGTGGGGCAGCCGTCCACCACGTGGCTTTATCCCCTCGCTCCCGAGCAGCAGCAGGCCTATCCGGAATTCCGCGACCAAATCAAGGGCCGGCAGGATATCGAGGAAGGTCGTGACTCGCCGGAAGCCACGGCCTTGGTGAAGAAATTCAGCACCTCATCTCCGGATCAAATCCATCAACTTTTTGAGCTGCAGAAGGTCATTGGGTTCTTCCTGCACGGCACGCATTGCGCCGGCATCGCCGCACGGGGAAATCCCGCGGTGCGCCTGGTCGTCGCGCGCTTTGACGACCAGTTGCCCGATCTCCCATTCGCACCCACGCCCGACTGGGCGCATCACTTGGGCGCGGCCTTCCACCAAATGTCGGACTACTTTCGGACCCGCCACGTCCGCGTGGTTAACATGAGCTGGGGCGACGATCTCGCGGAGTTCGAAACGTGGTTGTCCAAGACCGGCGGGGGCGGCGATCCGGCCGCGCGAAAAAAAAGTGCCGCCGAGCTTTACGCCATCTGGCGTGACGCCATCGAGACCGCCATCAAGGGAGCGCCGGACACGTTGTTCATCTGCGCGGCGGGCAATAGCGACCAGAACGCCGGCTTCGCGGAGGATGTCCCGGCCTCGCTGCATCTGCCGAATCTCATGGCCGTCGGCGCCGTCAACCAGGCCGGCGAGGAAACATCGTTCACCAGTTTCGGCGATACGGTTGCGGTTCACGCCAACGGCTACGAAGTGGAAAGCGTGGTGCCGGGTGGCGCCAAAATGAAACTTTCCGGCACGTCGATGGCTTCGCCTAATGTCGTCAATCTCGCGGCCAAACTTTTCGCCCTCGACCCCGCGCTCACCCCCGCCCAGGCCATCGAGCTGATCAAGGCTGGCGCCACGACCAGCCAAGACGCCCGGCGCCACCTCATCGACGAAAAACGCTCCGTCGCGCTCTTGCGGACGAAAATGGCCGAGTAGGTGATTTTCGTGCCCAGCTACCGAGAAACCCTCGTCGCGAGCCTTTCCGCTCGGCGACCAAATCGTAAACACGATTTTTCGAACATCGTAAATGTAGCCAGGGCGCGAACGGGCCACAAAGGCGGTTGTCAGTTTGCGTGACGAGTGCAAAATTCACACGTGTGCGTTTAGGTGGGGCTTAGTTAAGCCGATATGATCTCCAGCGGGCGTCCAACTCCGCTTCAACTATGCAAATTTCTGTTCTGCTCGGGTCGCACGTAGGATGCGTTCCGGGTTCAAGCTTCTCCTGGCACGCGGGAGTTGATTCGTGAATCCGTACAAGTCCCTCACCGCGGGTGAACTCGCCTCCAAGCTCCGATCGCTTCGCCGACTGCTGCTGCCGCTCCTTTCGGGTTCGCGAGCGCAGCGCAAGGCAAAGGTCAACGGGCTGCTCCGCGCGGGTTATTCTGCGATCGCCACGAACGTGGGAAATGCGATCAATCGCGATCTCCAGAAATCGATGCCGCTTGGAATAACGGTCGCCCGCCCCAGCAGCGAGTTTGCGAGTCAGCTGACGCCCTTCGCCAATGACCTTGGCGAAATCGCCTCACGGATACGCAGTCGACCGGTCCTTTACGCTCACCTGATGGAACAAGTGGAAGCGGAGTACCTGAACGCGAACGGCCTTACTTTGCCAGAGCGCTTGTCCTGAGGCGGGGAGTGCTGGCTACGATCGGTTTCGTTGCGAGCATCGCTTTCATTTTCTATTTAGCCGGCGAGGCTAGGCTTTTGGGGGTTATGTCCAACCATGATTGATGGCCGCGTGGTTCGCGCCGACGAGCCGCCGCGCAAATGCCCGCCCGGCCGTCCGGTGCCTGACTGGCTGAATGATAAAATCGCGATTCGCGCGGGATTTGCTCCCATCATGGTTACGGCGTGTCTTTATCCCTTTTTAGCATCGCCGGTCTCGCGGCACCGCAAAGGCCATGCCTTGGCGTTCGGGATTCATTATGAACTTCGTGCGTTGCCTTCTCTTGCTCTCGGTCGTTCTCGTCTCGTGCTTCACAACTGCAGGCGAGATGCCGACGGCGTCGGTCGCCGAAGCACTTGAACAAGGTTTTAAATCACCGCCGGATTCAGCCAAGCCCCGCACGTGGTGGCACTGGACGATGGGCAATATTTCCAAGGACGGCATCACCAAGGATCTCGAGTGGATGAAGCGGGTTGGAATCGGCGGCTTCATGCTCGCAGATGTCA
Organism: Opitutus sp.; assembly: GCA_036833235.1. Lineage (GTDB taxonomy): Bacteria > Verrucomicrobiota > Verrucomicrobiia > Opitutales > Opitutaceae > Opitutus. The sequence continues at coordinate 3,916 of DAITQE010000162.1, read as the reverse complement.
ATGTGGGGCGCGGTCAACTCGTCGAAAAACGCATCGAGTTCGGGACGCCCGAGTGGTTGGATGTGGTGCGGCACACGGCGGCGGAGGCGGACCGACTCGGTTTGGAAATGACGATTTTCAGCTCGCCCGGCTGGAGCGAGTCCGGCGGCCCGTGGGTGCGGCCCGACGAGGCGATGAAGAAGCTGGTTTGGAGCGAAACAAATCTCGAAGGGCCGGCGCATTTTAAAGGGCAGCTCCCAGCGCCGCCGTCGAACAATGGGCCCGTGCGCAACGCGCGCTCCGGTGGACCTTCGACTGATCCGACATTCTATGCTGACAGTGCGGTCATCGCCTTTCCGTCGCCGATCGCGGAAGTGACAATGCTCGCGGCTCAGCCGTCCGCGTCGACGCAGGACGGGCCGGTTAACGCGACGGCGCTGTGGGATGACGATTTGAACTCGACGCTGGCGATCCCGGCGCCGAAGCAGGGCGGTCCCGCTTGGGTGCAGTTCGAATTTCCCTCTCCGTTCACAGCTCGGGCGATCACACTCGCGGGCAAAGGCGGCAGCGCGAACGGCATCCCCGTCGGCCGCGTGTTGGCGAGCAATGATGGTCGAGCGTTTGAAACACTCGTTACCCTGCCGGGCGCTCAACTTTATCGGCAGGGACAGCTTCGCACGTTCGCGTTTCCCAAGCCGGTGAATGCGCGATTTTACCGCATCGAATTGACCGGTGCGCCGCTGGGCCCAGCGCAAACGATGAATCAAGCTCCGCCCTTGCCCGCTGTCAGTTATGTGCTGGCCGAGGCGATTCTTCACGGCGGCGCGCGGGTGCATCGCGCGGAAGAGAAAGCTGGGTTCAGTCACTTGTTCGAATACGAGTCGGTGCCAACGCCCGAGCCAAGTGCAGATGCGCTCATTGGGAAAAACGCGGTCGTCGATCTCACTTCGAAAATGAAACGTGACGGCACGCTTGAATGGGAAGTCCCGGCTGGGCGGTGGACGATCCTGCGCCTTGGGTACTCTCTCACGGGAGCCAAGAACCGGCCAGCCACCGCCGCGGGCTCGGGTTTCGAAGCGGACAAACTGAGCCGCAAACACATCGAGTCATACTATCACGGATACTTCGATCCGATCAAAACGGCACTCGGCCCCTTGTTTGGCAGGAGTCTTCGTTACGTGATGATGGATAGTTGGGAGGCAGGTCATGATAACTGGACGGATGACATGCTGGGCGAATTTCAGCGGCGACGCGGTTACGATCCGCGGCCGTATTTGCCGGCGTTGGCCGGTCGAGTGGTCGACCATGCCGATACGACCGACCGTTTTCTCTGGGATTTTCGCCGGACGCTGGCGGACCTCTGGGCAGACAACCACTATGGCACGCTCGCGGAATTGCTGCGCCAGGACGGCATCGGCATTTATGGGGAAGCGGCCGGTGTGTCGCTGGAGATTCCGGAGGATACCTTGCTCAATAAAAGCAAGGTCGAGATTCCGATGGGCGAGTTTTGGGTGCACGATTTGCATCCCCGGCTGATGTATTTGCAGGATGTGCGTGGAGCGGCCTCAGCGGCTCATGTTTACGGCAAGACGATCGTGGCGGCGGAATCATTCACCGGCGGCGGTTACGAATCGCCCGCCACGTTGAAAAAAATCGGTGATTACTGGCTCGCTCAGGGAATCAACCGAATCGTGTTTCACACCTCGGCGCATCAGCCGCTTGATACCAAACCGGGCAACACGATGGTCGGCACGCATATCAACCGCAACATCACGTGGGCGGAACAAGCGGCGCCATATATGACTTATCTCGCGCGAAGTTCGTTCCTGCTGCAGCAGGGAACGTTTGTGGCGGATATCGCGTATCTGTTGAACGAAGGTGCGCCATCGCCCCCGCCGATTTGGGCGGCGGGAACGGTGCCCACGCCGCCGGTTGGATACGATTACGATTTCATTAACGCCGACGTTCTGCTCAATCGGATGACGATCGATGGCGAAGGCCATCTCGCGCTTCCCGGTGGAATGAGCTACCGTGTACTGGTTTTGCCGGATACGAATCGCATGCGCCCGGAATTGCTGCGCAAGCTGCGCGAGTTGGTGAACGGTGGCGCGATCGTGGTGGGACGAAAACCAGTGAGCTCTCCGAGTCTGATGCGGCAAGCGACGGCGGACGCGGAAGTCAGCGCGTTGGCCGAGGAACTCTGGGGCGATCTCGATGGGGTTAGTCGCACCATCCGCCGTGTTGGCAAAGGCACCGTGATCTGGGGCTGGCCGTTGGATCGTGTGATGGCGATGCAGGCGATTGCGAAGGATTTCGAGGCGAGCCAGTCGCCGGATGGCGAACTTGCCTGGCTGCATCGACGTGTGGGCGACGCCGACCTCTATTATATCGCGAACGTGACCGACCGGCCACAGACGATCGAAGCGCGGTTTCGGGTGACGGGTCGGGAACCGGAGATCTGGCGTGCAACGTCAGGCACAATCGAGCCGGCAAGCTACACCATGGCGGAGGAGCGGACCACAGTATCACTGCCGCTTGAAGAGCGAGAGGCCGTGTTCGTCGTGTTTCGGCGCGCGGCGCCCTCGCCCGCGCGAATCATCCCGAGCCCAGTGCGCGCGACACTGGCAACAATCGATGGACCATGGGAAATTAATTTTCCGGAGCGGTCCGGCGCTCCGCCCCACGTCGCGCTGACTGCACTCGAAAGTTGGACGGCCAATGCCGAGGCTGGCGTGAAATATTTCTCCGGCTCCGCCACCTATACCAAAACGATCAAGGCATCCGCCGACTGGTTTTCAGGCGGAATGCGAGTACTGCTGGATCTCGGCAACGTAGGAGATTTGGCCGACGTCACCGTGAACGATCGCAAGCTCGGCATCCTGTGGTGCAGACCCTATCGCATCGATGTCACGGATGCGCTGACGCCTGGCGAAAATCGCCTCGAGATCAAGGTAACGAATCAGTGGACCAACCGTCTGCTCGGCGATCGCGACGCCGCGGCGGAGAAGAAAGTTCTAAACTCGACTGTCATACCAGGCGGCATCGGTGCTCCGGCTGTCTTGACGGAATCGGGCCTGATTGGGCCGGTGACACTGGTGTCACAGACACCCACTCGCACACCATGAATCCTGCGGAATCATCGCGCGCCACGAAGAAATTCATGTTACGGCTGAGAAATTGCGAAACCCCATCACCCCTTATGAAAGCGATTCCATTCTCCGTTTCCGCAGCTGCGTTACTCGTCGGCGGGCTGCATGCCCAAATAGTCGATACGCCCGACGGCAAAGTCGCTGACATCCCCGCGAATTACACCGAGGCCAAAACGGGCAGCTACACGTTGCCGGATCCATTGACGCTCGAGAACGGCGCCAAGGTGACAGACAGCACAATGTGGTTTGCGAAACGCCGGCCGGAAATTTTAAAACTCCTCGAGCGAAACCAATACGGTCGTACGCCAGGAGCTCCGCCCAAGATGAGCTTCGACGTGTTCGACCGCGGCACGCCAGCGTTTGACGGCAAGGCGTTGCGGAAGCAGGTGACGATCTATTTCACGGAGAGCCGCACCGAGCAGTATCTCGACTTGCTGATCTATTTGCCGGCGGACGCGAAAGGTCCAGTTCCGCTACTGCTCGCCATCGGTTGGAGCGGCAACAATACGACCGTGAATGATCCAGGCGTGAAGATTGGCCGCGTTTGGAATAACGCGCAGCAGAGGCGGGTTCCGGCACAACCAGGGAAGCGAATGGCGCCCCCGCTCAATGTGGCTGCCTTCGTTGAGCGCGGATTTGGGCTCGCTACCTTCAACTACACGGACGTCGACCCCGACGCGCCCAACGCGCTGCAACACGGCGTGCGCGCCCTCTATCTCGCGCCGGGACAGAGCCAGCCTGCGGCGGATGAGTGGGGATCGATTGCGGCATGGGGTTGGGGCATGAGT
>DAITQE010000161.1:0-7266 GCA_036833235.1 Opitutus sp. | reverse complement strand
CACGACGGCGGGTGAGAAGAGCCCGTCGTACGCTCGACGCTGGGCGACGCGCGAGGCCTGACCTTGCCGGAGGCGATCTGCCAGCAGTCGCGTCGCAGCAGTGAGCGTTTCGATCGTTGCCGGGTGGGGGACCACCACACTGTTCGCCGCGCTGATCGCCATCTCGCGCGTGCCTCCGCGATCCGTCGCGATCCACGGCAATCCCGCGGACATTGCCTCGATCAAGCTGAGCGGCATGCCTTCGTTGTGCGTTGAAAAAAGCACCACCGCATCGAGCTCCTGGAGAATCTTGGCTTGTTGGGACGCACCGTCGTAGGCGCCGTGATAACGAACGTTCGCGTATCCGGAAAAGTACTCCGGCGCATAATCCCGACCTGCTCCATGGAGATGCCACGTAATACTTGCAAGTTCGGGAATCCGGCTCAACGCGCAGATCTGGTCGATGCCTTTCTCCCGCACAAGACGACCCATAAAACCAAAATGGAGCGTCATGGTCGGTGCGTAGCGCCGGTCGGCGACATCGGCCGCGGAAACGGGCTCTGACGTCAAATATGGGAGAAAGCGCACGTCGTCGCGTTGGAGCGCCTCGATGAGCGATCGCTGCGTCGCCTGGCTGCACGCAACAATCTCGGGCGCCGTCTTCAGCACTCGCCGAAAGGAGCGTGACCACGTGGCCTGCTCGCTGGCATCGGCTGCCGTGTGATGATGATGCACGATCCGCGTCGTTGGACGTGCGGCGAGCCATGGAAGCCGCGCGAGAGCACTTTGGCCGTTGGTGTAAATCAAATCCCAACCGACGGCTTTGCTGCGAAGCGATTCTCGCAGGAGCCAAAATATTTTCTGGAGGCGACCGGCGCTGCCGCGACCGAGCGAGAGCTCTTTCAGCACGACGCCGTGCGCAGTGAGCATCTCGCGTAACGGTGCCCCGAGGGAATTACTAGTGGTCACCAACGTCACGCGATGACCGCGCGATGCGAGCACTCCAGCGAGAGCGCAGACGTGTCGTTCCATGCCGCCGTAAGCGGCCATCTGCGGAGCGTAACTGAGGATATTCATGCAACGAGCGCTCCACCGGAGATCGGCTCGTTGAGATGATTGAGGAACGTCGTGGCCGATGCTGACAGGCGCGCTCCTGGCTCGCGCCGTTCTGCGAGCCAGGCGGGAAACGCCGCCGGCGAAAGATCCGCTATGCGCCGCAGGAGCGGATCGCGGGACGTGATTGCCATATTTCCGTGGCGCAGTTTCCAGTCATCGCGCGGGACAAGCACGGGCAGTCCGTGTTCAAGCAAGGTCGCAGTCGTTCCACTTTTTTCAATGAGCTCCCACGGATGGGTGGCGATGCCAAAATCCGCCGCGTGAAGCAGCAGTGAAATTTTATCGGGCGTCTGCGGTCCGGCGTTGATCAGATGGAGGCCGTACGGCTCGCGCGAAAGTTCCGCGAGCAACTCTGCTCCACGCGCACCGACCCGACCGATCACGAGGAGAATCATATTACGTCCGGCCTCTTCGGCGGCCGCGCGCAAAAATCCCAGCGTGGGAGCGGGCCGCCATTGCGGGTGAATTGTGCCAAAGATCACGCCGATCCAGCGCGGCTCCGGCGGGAGCGGGATGCTCGCGACCGCCGCTAGTTCACGAGCGCTGGAGTCGGCGTTGCGCGGCAAAACCGGCATGTTGCCAAACAGCGGGAGCAGCTCCGACGGCCAGCCATCGTACGCGAGCGCGAGTTGATACGCCGAGTTCGTCGTGTGAACGCAGGACGGACGCAGCCGGCGCAAAAACGTCAGCAGCCGGCGACGCTGCAGCATGCCCGTGACGCGAAGGAGCACGGGATCGTTGCGCGATAATCCGACCCACAGCTCGTGAAACATCACCTGATTACGCCATGGGCGCACGACCTCGATTAATTTCAAAACACCGACAGGCAAAATTCCTTTCGGGTGGAATCCGTACGGGACGATTTGCCAGCTGATCCAGTCCGGGTTGAACGCGTGGAGCGCCTCGGCGAGAGCCACGGCACGGCGCGGCCAGCTCAACGTTGGCGACAAGCGAACTTCGCTCACGCTGGTGAACAGCGTGGGGCCGGAAATGTTTCGGTCGTTCAAAGCGATCAGCAGGCAGCGATGACCTTGGGCGGTGCAGGCCGCGGCGAGCTGACGGACGTAATCGCCAACGCCGTCGCGCCCTTCGGCCAGTGAAGTACAGAGGAATGCGATATTCACGGATTCAGCAGTGTCTCAGATTCGCCGATACATCCGGCCGAGCAGCGCGCCGGAACGGAGCGAAAGGCGGAGCCGTGCGAGTTGACTGGAGGGAAAAAGCCGGAGCGGCGAATCCGCAAAAAGGAAGAAAGATTTTTGCGCCGCACCGGGCGGCTTTCCACGCAGCGCGTCCCGCAGAAATCCCCCCCGCCACGGCTTGCGACCGCCGATCGCGTGCGACAACAGGTGTCCGCCGTTCGCGAAATCCATTCCTTCCGGACCGCAGCCATTGATCGGCACGTCCGAGGCCATCAGCGCCATGTTCAACGCGTCTTGATCAGGCGTGTGCAGCAACGCGTTGGGCTGATCGAATTTGATTTTCGAAAGCGAACCGAGCGCTTTTTCCGCGCAGCCGATGATCTGTGACCAAAGATCGAGCACTCGTTCCTGGCTGCGGGGAAGTCCGAGGAAGCCGGCGTTGTAGTAGCGATCGAGCGGCCGGACGACCGCGAGCCCTTGCGAGACCAGAAAATCTCCCCACGCCAGTCGGTACGGGTGACGGGCGGGAAGGTAACCGTTCACATCTTCGCAGAGCGCGAGGCCGTCGGCGGCCCAGCGGGCCAGTACGCTCCAGGGCGCTTTGACGACTATGTCGGGATCGAAATAATAAAGTTGTTCCGCTTCCGGACAGTGGTCCGTCCAGCAGCGTCGCATGAACTCGGGTTTGTAATGCGTGAAATGAATATCGCTCGTGACGCGCACGAAGCTGATGTCCATTCCGCCGCCTAGCTTTCGAGCGTCGTTGGCCCAAGCCGGTTCTGCGCCGCGATGTCCGCAGATGATGGAGCCGGTAAAGCCACTGGCATGAAGGGAATTGATGAGCGCCCCGACCCCAAGATGATAGTGGCCCTCGAACAGTGTGCAGACTGCGTGCGTCATGCGGGTTTTCCGCGGGTATGCTGAAGAACAGTGGCCGCCAGCCAGTATCCAAATGTGGTTGGGGCAAACGCGCGATGCCGCAGCGACCGTCCGAAGAAACCGCGAGCGCTTTCAGGATCGTCGCGCAGGGCGATTCGACCAGCGGCCATCCAGGCATCCGCGGCGTGGTTGAGTCGGAGCCGCCGCGGAACCGCCTCCCAATCGATATTTTTTTCGAAAACGCGTGCGCTCGCGAGCGCCATGGCGACGCCGTGCCGGGAGAGCGCCTTGGGATGCTTGCGGTAGAGGCATGTGTTCAGACCGGTATAGACGAAGTGCGCGCCGGTTCGTGCGCAGCGAATCCACATTTCGCGATCCTCCACGTAACGAAACGTCGGATCGAATCCACCAACGTCGGACCAGAGCCCCCGGCGAAGGATGACGGAAGACGGTTGAATCACATAAGCTCCGTTGAAAAGACTCCGGGGAAATTCGGCGACCACTTCCGGGGAAGGCGCGCGCACTTCGATTTCGCGTCCGGATTCGCTATCGAACAACACCGACCCGGAGTGAATCAGCTCGGCGTCAGTCTGGGGCAACAGGACCGCTGCGGCCTCCAAATGCCCCGCGGTCCACAGGTCGTCGGCATCGAGAAGCGCAATCCATTCACCGCCGGCGGCTTCGATGCCGGTGTTGCGGGTCGCGGGCAATCCGAGGTTCTGCGAATGACGATTATAGCGAACCGGCTGTGAAACGGTGCGGGCGAATTCCGTTACGATTGTTTCCGTTTCGTCACGCGAACCGTCTTCAGTGACGATGAGTTCCCAGTCTTTAAAACGTTGAGCGCGGACGGACTCGAGGGCGGCGGTAAGATATCGGTCCGCGTTGTAGGCGGGAATGCAGATGCTGATCAGTGGGGACGTCATGGTGGTTCAGTGTTCCGCCTCGCTGGTGGCGGCGCGTTGATCCCGCGATGGATGCGCACGGCGGCGCACCGTTGATCTGAGCGTGTTTGTAGACATGAAGCAGGCAGCCCCCGAAAAGGGGGGCAGCCGATGGACAGCAAATTTTGCTCGAAGTGCGCCCCGAGTTCAGCGGTTCCCGACAGACCAGCGGGGAACGATGCAAGTGCTTGAAAGTTTATGGCGTGCACGACGTCGCGCGCGGCTTGGGCTGGTGTTTTGCGAAACGTAATGAAAGAGCCCCCAAAAAAAAGAGCGTCGGTCCCGCTGACTGATTCCAGTGCTTCCCGATTCCTGCAGTATGGCAACACCTGGAGTGTTTTGAGAGCGATGTCTTTTGTTTTAGAACGGAAACTGTAGGCCGCCAGCTTGCTGGCGCTGTTGAAGCGCGAGCAAGCTCGCGGCCTACGACGCAACGGATTGCACGATCAAACGAAAGGTCGTGTTTTGCGAACTGCGGGCATGTCAGTTTTGCTTGCCCGACAGCACGAAATAATGACGCTGGGCGCGTCGTTTCCTCCCCGCTTCCGACACTCCACTCAACCCCTCGTGACGCCCTGCTCAAGCCCAAGCCTGAGCGGGGACGCGCGCTGCTTTGCCTCGCTCCAGTGCTGGCGCTCGCCGTGGCGATCTGGGTGCGCAACCGCGACATTCTAAGCGATCTCTACGACTATTCGTCCATCATCGCTGGGGCGGGAAAAATCGAGGTGGGGCTCAAGCCGTATGTCGATTTCCGCTCTACCATGCAGTCGGCCTCCTACGTGCTCACGCGCGCCGTAGAGTTGATCGCGGGGCGCAGTTATCTCGGGCTCACGTGGGGCGGTTTAACGCTGACCTTAGGCGGGGCGGTCGCGTTGTTTGCGCTCTGGCGCCGGCCGTTTGGGGCAGTGGGGGCGGCGCTGCTGGCGAGCGCGATGGCGTTGTCCGGATTTTCCCAACACGTAATCGAGTTCTACAATCCTTTGGGCCTGCTTTGCCTAACGATCGTGTTCGCGGGCCTGGCCGATGCGCCGTCGTTATGGCCGGTGCGTGGATGGCGAACGTGGCTGGTGCTGTCGGCGCTGGTCCTGGGCGGCACGAACAAGCTCAATTTCCAAGCCTTGGCCATTGCGGTGGGAGGACTGCTGATTTTGCGGGCCGCGGTCGCGGGTGAGTTGCGACGGGGTCACGTGGTGGCGTCGTTGGCGATGTTGGTTGCGGCTGGGCTGATCGTGCCGATCGGTTTGGAACTGGTCTGGACCGGCGCGTCGATGGCGCTGTGGGTGGACAATGTCATCCTGCTCGCGAAGGAGCGGATCGGGGAACTCACGCTGCTGGGCAATTTAGAAGTTTATCTCAAGCCGGCCAACGATCTGCACCGCTATTTGCTGTTCAAGCCATTGACGCCGGTCGGGCTCGGCTTGGTGGCGATAACCGCGGTGGCGGCGGGTGCGGTGCGTTGGCGTCAACAGACGCTGGGATGGCGCCGAACTGGGGAATGCGCACTCCTGGTCGCGACGGCGCTGGCGGTCGCGTTCGGCGGCGTGTTGCTCACCATCACCAATGTCGAGAGCATCGCCCTGACCAGTCTTGGCTTCGTCGGCGGGGCGGCGGCGCTTTGTGTCGCCTTCGCGGGACGAACGAACGAGTTCGCGACCCGCCGCCTTCGGTGGCTGGTGCCGGTGGCGGCGATGGTGTGGACGGTGGTGGGCGGGTACGCGGCCTGGCAGGGATCGCGGGTCATGTTTGCGCGAAGGAATATCGATCGCGCCACATTCGTGCGGTTGGTGAACGCACCTTTCCCGCTGCGCTATCTGGAGGGCGTGCGATTGGACGCGGGCCTGTATCAGTCGCTCATGCTTACCGCGAAAGAGGTTGAACGCCTGGCGGCGGAGCGGGGTGACTTGCGGCGGGTGTTGTTTGGCCCGACGCTCGAGTGGATGGAGCGGGCGTATCCGGAAACGGTGATGCGCGGCATGCCAGTGTGGTATCACGTCGGGACGGCGCTGTCTGAAAACGACGGCCCCTGGCTGCGGGCGCAATTGGAAGGGCGGGGCATCGATCGCATATTTTTGCATCCCGGTTGGGAAAGTTGGCCGTGGGATTTTCGCACCTATCTCGACGATCAATTTCGGAAGATCGCCCTCGGGCCGGTGGTGCGGCTTTACGAGCGCGACACGCCTGAATCGCTGAGCGCCCCGACTGGAATCTTCGCGGAACATCGCCCGCTGGCGTGGCTCGAGCGCACGGGCAGCAATATTCAAGTGCGCAGTACGCGACTGCCGGACTCACCACGACTGGGTTTTCATGCGAGCCCCTGGGGCGCGTTCTTTGGCGGGGAAGGTGGCTGGACGTGGAAATGGCGCTGCAACGTGAACGTGATGGACGGGACGCTCACCGCCGTGTGGCCCAAGGCCGCGGGCGGACCGGTTCTGGTCACCGGCCGAGTCGTGGCCCGCGACCGCGCGAAACCAGAAGTGATCTGGCAGCACACGATGCAGCTGTCGGAAAAACAACCAGAACAACGAGCACCGTTCGCCATCGCTCCAGCAGGGCGGAAGCTGGATTTTGAAACCGAAGTCACGGGCGATCCCAACGCTCACGTTATCACCGGCTGGAGGGAAATGATCATCAAACACGCTGGCGATACGACCGAGGATGTGCCGCCGCCGATTTGGCTGAACGAGGCGGCGCGGCCGATCCGTCTCGGCTCCGGCCGGACAGCATGGGTCCGCGGGGAGGGCGGGGTCGAGTTGCCCGCGAAGGGCAAGGTCTCCTCACCGTTCGAGGCTTGGGTGTATCGGCCCGAAGGATCTTCGCCTTGGAAAGTATCGCTCGAGTACGAGCATCTGGCGAAGACTGGCGGTGACGTGCCGATCGTCATGGTGGTGTGGTATCGCTCGGGCCGCTTCGACCTGTTGAGCCAGCAAGCACTGCCAGCGGGAGCGGGCGTGGTCACGTTGGAAACCCGCATGACCGAACCCGGAGGTTGGATAGGAGTAGTCGTGCGTCGCCTGCAACCGGATCGACCGTTTAACTCGCGCGTCCGGGTCGTGGATTGGGAATGGTGAGGCGAAGCGCGCCGACGACGCGCGGCGTTAGCGAGTGTCCGGGGCGCGTCAAACGACGTCCGGGTGTGTGCAACAGGCGCCCAGGTAGGTGCGAGATGACGTCTGGGTAAGGCGTGACCTCCGGGCGCGCCGTTGAAG
>DAITQE010000160.1:0-7283 GCA_036833235.1 Opitutus sp. | reverse complement strand
GCGGCATACCGGGTCGCAAGGTGGCGCCTTCCCGCAACTTCGCGGGGATGGTCGTCAGCGATGGCTGCTCGGGAATTCCGAATTCATTGTGCAGCAGCTGGCCGATCACGAGTTCAGCGCAGCGTGAGCCGAGCTGTGGCGTCTGCAGATCAAGCGTCGCGCAGTCGCCATCGGTGCGCAGCGAATTCAAACACACGAAGGCGTGAGTTTTTGGGATCTTAGCGCCGCACGCTTTCATCCATGTCATCGCTTCCGGAAAGTGGCCCAGCACGACGTCAGGATCGTATTTTTTGAACCAAGCCTCGAATTCCGGTCGCGTGATCGAATTGCGGCGCAACGCCGGCACCGCCGTGGTTTTTGGAAGATATTTCTGTAGCGCGAGAAATGCACCCTCCCAGCGAAACTGCAGACGCTCGTCGAGGTGAATGTCCATGAACAAGCCAGGCCGCCGATAGCCGCGCGCGTGTAGTTCCTGCAACAGTCCCACCATGGAGCGGTAGTGATCGGAACAGACGCAATGCAGCGCCGGGTGATCGATGAAGTAGTCGGCGTACACGGCGGTGTAACGACTCCAACTCAAACTCGACAGATCGGGAAACCCGGAGGCGGGCAGGACGACGAGACCTTGAATTCCTCGCGTGTGAAGAATCGTGTCGAGGCGACTCAAACGCATTCCGTGTGGCCCGATTTCGAAGCGCTCTACCTTGAAACCAAGTTCGTTCGCGCGTTCTGAAATGCCGGCGAGCAGGCTCTCGTTGTAACGGATGACGTGATCCGAGCGGACGGGTTCCACCATTTCGATCGCGGCGAGCACGCCGCGAAATTTCTGACCGCGCGAGCGTCGTAGCAGCGACATGACAGCGCCAGTAAGCGGATTGCGTTCGTAACCGGCAGATTTCGCGGCTTCGCGGACGCGCGCGACTGTATCGGGATTGACGCGCGGAGAACCGCGCAGCGCATCGGAGACGGTGGTGCGGGAGAGGCCAAGCGTGCGGGCCAACGTGCGCAGGGTGGGGGCGGCCATGTGTTTTCAGAATTCGCGTTCGCCGGTGGAATTCAATGAAAATTCGGACTGGTCGAATGTTCGAAGGGAAAGGACGCGGAAGCGGCTGCCGTTCGTTTTGGAGTGCGGCGTCAAGCCCCTCGAGCCACCGCACTCCACAGACAATCCGGCAACATCGGACTGTCCCTTCGCATGAATTCTGGTGCGTGGGCAACGAGGAGCACATTGGTGCGTCTTGCCAGCACCCCCCTGTCCACCGACTCCCGCCCATGATTCGAAAATCCTTTGTCATGTCCGTCCATGCCGGCCACGAAGCCGAGTACGAGCGCCGGCACCGTCCGATTTGGGCAGACCTGGAAAAAGTGCTGAAGGCGCACGGCGTTCACAATTATTCGATTTTTCTTCATCCCCAGACGCGTCAACTTTTTGGTTACGTCGAAATTGAAGACGAGGCGCGCTGGTCGGCGATCGCGCAAACTCCGGAATGTCAGCGTTGGTGGAAACACATGGGAGACGTGATGCCGAGCAATCCGGATTCCAGTCCGGTATCACAGGAGCTGCGCGAAGTTTTTCATCTGGAGTGAACAACGGGAAGAAACTCCAAGTCCCAACCTCCAGGCTCCAATGAATCACCAATCACCAAACAGCTTTTCTCTGAGCGGACGTTCCGTTCTCCGGCATGGGCTGTAGGTTGCGCGCTCGCCGCGCAACGTCTACCGCGGGACCGTAGCGCGGCCAGCGCACTCCCTGCTCCAAATAATCGAGTTTTCACATCGTTGCTCACGCTCGCGGCGACATTTTTAAACCCCGTCTGAACACCTGCCATGCCCCATTTTACCCGTCGACAATTTGTTCGCACCGCCGCGTTCGCCGCGGCTGCCACGAAACTTGCAACGTCGCTGCGCGCTGCTGCGGAGGCACCGCCATCGATCGCGCCCACCGTGAGCAGGCCGCTGCCAAATGACCGGGTGGAACTGCAATGGCTTGAAGGCAAACCAACAGCGCTGGCAGGCGTGACGTGGGGCGTTGCCTGGCCCCGCGGCCGGCATGCGTCGTCCACGGCGTTTGCACTGCGGACGGGTGCGGGTAAGACCGTTCCTGTTCAAAGCTGGCCCCTCGCGACCTGGCCAGATGGAACGCTGAAATGGACGGGACATGCGATGGGACCGGATTCGCCGGCGGAAGCAAACTACGAACTCGCGCCAAGTGTTTCAGCAACGCCTGACAAGCCACTGGCCGCGACCGAAACCGCGGAGACGATCGAGATCGATACGGGCGTGATTCGTTGTCGAATCGCGAAGCGAGGAGCGAACGTGATCGAGACCATCACGCGCGGCGGGAGGGAGATTGCACGCGCCGGACGGCTGGTTTGCCTGCGACAAGATGGTCCGGAACTTGCCGCGGGTGGCGTCGCGAATCGCGAGGAATTCATCGGCGAGCTGACGTCGGTCACGTTGGAGCAGAGCGGTCCGGTTCGCGTGGTCGTTAAACTCGAGGGCAAACACCGAGTAGCGCAGGCGTCGCGTACCTGGCTGCCGTTCGTCGTCCGACTTTATTTCTACGCGGGTGGCGAGGCGGTTCGCCTGATGCACACCATCATCTACGATGGCGACGAGCAGCGGGATTTCATCGCCGGGCTCGGGCTGCGATTCAGCGTGCCGATGCGCGATCCGCTTTATGATCGCCACGTGCGATTTATCGGCGAAGGCGGAGGACTGTGGGCCGAGGCGGTGCGGGGCATCACCGGCTTGCGGCGTGATCCGGGTGCAGCAGTGCGCGAGGCGCAGATTGCGGGTCGGGCCTGTCCGCCGCTTAGCGAGTGGAACCGGTCGGTGTCCGGAGGACTGCAGTACGTGCCGGTCTGGAACGACTACACGCTGGCTCAATTATCCGCGGATGGTTTTGAAGTGCGCAAGCGGACGAAACCGGGTTTTACGTGGATAAAATCGGCCAGTGGGCCGCGCGCGGGCGGCACGGGTTATATCGGCGGACCGTCTGGCGGCATGGCGTTTGGGCTGCGAAATTTTTGGGAAAGTTATCCATCGCAGCTGGCGATTCATGGTGCGGGCGGCGACGAGGCAGAGGTGACGGTTTGGCTGTGGTCGCCGGAGGCGGCGCCGATGGATTTGCGCGGGTATCACGACGAGATGGGGGAAGACACCTACGCCAAGCAGACGGCGGCCATGGACGTGACGTACGAAGATTATGAACCGGGGTTCGACAAACCGGAAGGCGTGGCGCGGACCAGCGAGGTATTTCTGTGGGCGTTGGCGGCAACGCCGACACGGGAACGGCTGGTGGAGATCGGTGGCGCGGTGCGCACGCCACCTGTGTTGGTGGCGCGTCCGGAATACCTGCATGCGTGCAACGTGTTTGGCGGCTTGTGGTCGCCGGTCGATCGCTCGTCTCCGGCGCACGTGGCGCTCGAGGAACAACTCGACTGGCATTTCCGGTACTACCAAACGCAACGCGAGCAACGTCACTGGTATGGGTATTGGAACTTCGGTGACGTCATGCACACCTATGATGCGGATCGCCACACGTGGCGATACGATGTCGGCGGCTTCGCGTGGGATAACTCGGAACTTTCGACGGATTTGTGGCTTTGGTTGTACTTTTTGCGCACCGGACGCGCGGATGTGTTTCGTTTTGCGGAAGCCATGACGCGTCACACCGGCGAGGTGGATGTGTATCATCTCGGGCGATTCGCGCCGCTCGGCTCGCGCCACAATGTGCTCCATTGGGGCTGCAGCGCGAAGCAGCTGCGGATCAGTACCGCCGCCAACCGCCGCTATTACTATTATCTCACAGGGGATGAACGTGTGGGAGATCTCATGCGTGAACAGGTCGAGGCGGCGCGTGCGTTGGTGAAGATCCAACCTGGCCGCAAGCTCGGTGGGCGTGGCGTGGCCGGTCGTCCGGCCGAGACGACGATGGACGAGAATCACGCCAACGTGGGTTTTGGCACCGACTGGGGTGCACTCGCCGCCGCGTGGTTGACGGAGTGGGAGCGGACAGGAGACCACCGAATTCGCGACCGGCTGGTGGCCAGCATGCGGACGATTGCCGCGCAACCGAAAGGGTTTTTCTCGAGCAGCAGCCGGATGAATTTGACGACCGGTGAGTTTGATCTCTCGAAAAGTGACCGGGCGAGCGTCTCACATTTGAGCGCTGTTTTCGGTTTGGTGGAGGTCTGCGCAGAGCTCGTTCAATTGATTGACGAACCCGCGTTTACTCGGGCGTGGCTGGATTATTGTGAACTCTACAATGCGCCCGCCGAGGAGCAGGAACGTCGTTTGGGTTCGAAGCTGAAAGGCATCAGCCTGGTGCAAGGGCATTCGCGACTGACGGCGTTTGCCGCCAAAGCGAAGAACGATCCGGCGCTTGGAGCGCGTGCCTGGCGCGAGTATTTCCGTGGCGACGTTGGATCGGACCGGCACCAAAAACTGGAGACAAAGCGAATCGTCGGGCCTGCGGTGTTGACCCCAGTGGATGAGGCGACGTTTGTGTCCACGAACGGGACGGCGCAGTGGGGCTTGGCCACCATTGAGTGTCTCGCGCTGGTGAGTAAAGAGCTGCCGTTGCGGAGCGAGTGAGACGCTCGGGCAGGATCTGATGTGGGCGGGGGGTGCCCCACCCCGCTAAGGAGTGTAGCGGGGTGAGGGCACCCCGCCCACACGAATGGGCCGACGTTTGCACCGCATGGGTTCAACTTCCGCGCTGCATTTTCGCCCCCAGGGCCCACAAATTCCTACGGTCAGAATTCGTGCGCCGTTGTGTTGGGGGCGCATTCACCGCGTGCTACGCGCGTTGGTTTGTCGTTCGTGCAGTGCACTCTCGATGTTTCCTTTTACCCCCAGCCATTTCGTCTCCGTGGAACTTGGATGCGCCTTAACGCATGCAGCCTCCTGCCGGACATGTGCCGCTGAGCGGTCCAGGGCGCCGAACACGCACTGAACGCAACCAGCATCAACCACCGAGAGCCCCATGGCATTCTATTTCGAAGATCACCAGAGCATGTTCGCGCAGGCCGGCATGCAGGTGGAAAAAACACTGGATACGATTGTCCGTCGCTATCGCGGACAACACCCTCCGCATCCGCCCACCTTTCGGGCCTACCAGCGGAGAGGGATTGTTCGCGGTCAGGATTACCGGTATGAAGCGAACTTCAACGTCGAGTATCCAGCCGCGCCGGACGGGGCTTATGTCTATGCGTGGGGACGGATCTGGGCCGACGCGGATTCCGAACTCAAGTTCGACGTTTCGTGCCAATGTCCGACCGTGCTCTACCGGAACCAGCAATGCGTGTTCCGCTCGACCATTTTCGAGGAACGCTATCCGGAACGCCGTCATGGGCTGCAAATTCCGCTGAAGGCCGGATGGAATCATTTCGTTATGCGTTTCAAGAAAACGCGCGCGGGGTTTGGCGGCGTCTTCGGGACGTGGCTGGGAAAACTGCCTTATTATTTCCTCATGCCCACGGCGGAGCGCGCCGGCCAGGAAGGCTGGATTTTCAGCGAGCCCTGTCTGGCGGAGTTGCCCATCATTCCCGGGGCGGGTGTGACCGAAGCGGATACAGGGGTCAGCTGGGGGCCGCGGCAGGAGTGGGACAAAAAGCATCGCGCGATGGGATCGTGCCGACGCATGTTCGGCTCCGTGGCGAACGCCTGTGCGGTCGCGTGGACCCGGGCGACGTTTCAGAACGTTGACAATCACGCCTACACTCTAAACGGGACCTGTCGCTCGCCGATCACCATCACCATTGCCGACGAGGTGGTCTTCGCGACTCGCAAACCTGGCTCGTTCTCGCTCACGGTGCAGGTGCCGTTCGGGCAGCACGACGTGATGGTGAGAACCGAAAGCGCGGAGCGTGATTGGGGTTTCGAATTGGCGCTGGCTGATGGCAAGCGCCCGGTGGTGCTGGTCAGCCCGTGCAATCTCCAGGGGCCGCCGCAACCGTGGATTTTTCTTGGTCCACTGCCTGCCGATAAACCGCTGGATTTGCCCAAACTGCGCGATCTCTACAAAGTAGCGCCGGGCGTCAGTGGGGATGTTTATTGGCGGCTCGATGCGCCGGACATGTGGGTGCGGCCCTATAACGACAACGCGCTCTACGGTCGTTGGAATTACCCGTTGGGCGTCACGCTGTTTGGCCTGTTGCAAAGCTCGCGCGCGATCGGCTCGGAAGAAACGCAGCGTTACATCGTCGATCACATTCAGTTCTGCTGCGATATTTTCCATTACGCCCTGTGGGACCGGCAGCAATACGGTGGCGCGACCAACGTGCATCACCTGCTTACCAGCATTGATAGCCTGGATGATTGTGGATCATTCGGCTCGTGTGTGCTCGAGGTCGCGAAATATTTCGACATGCCGGGGGCGCGGGAGATTTCCGATTATGTCGCGGACTACATCACCAATCAGCAAATCCGGCTCCCGGACGGCACGTTCTTCCGGAAGGATCTGATGCACAGTTTTCACGAGGACACGCTCTGGGCGGACGATCTCTATATGAGCGTCCCGTTTCTCTGCCGCTATTTCGAGCTCACGGGTGACCGCAAGTACGTCGATGATGCGGCGCGGCAGTTTATTGGGTTCAAAAAACTGCTCTACATTCCTGAGCGGAAAGTCATGTCGCACGTCTATGATTTCTCGCGGCAGCTCGCGACGGGCGTGGCGTGGGGCCGAGGCAACGGCTGGGTGATTTTCTCGCTCTCCGAGTTGCTGACGGTCCTGCCACAGGATCACGCCCTGCGTGCCACGTTGGTCGAAATGTTTCGTGACCTTTGTGAGGGCTACCTGGCCTTGCAGGACGAAAGCGGCATGTGGCATCAGGTCCTGACGGAAGCCGATTCGTATCCGGAAACCTCGTGCACCTCGATGTTCGCGTATGCGTTCGCGCGCGGCGTGCAGTTTGGCTGGCTCGCAAAGCCGGAATCATACGTGCGTTCCGTCTTCAAGGCATGGGAGGCGCTGAATCGCATTTCGGTCGACCGGCTCGGCAATGTTTACGGCGTCTGCCGTGGATCCGAGTTCTCGTTCACCTCAGACTATTACAAGAACGATCTGTTGTGGAATCTCAACGACACCCATGGCATCGGCATCGTGTTGCTGGCGGGAGTCGAAGTGATGCGCCTGACCAAGTTTCTGCAAACGGCAGGTGAGCCGCCGGCCCAGGCAACGACGGTGCGACCGCGACGGAAACCGACGGCCGCCCGGCGAAGTCGCCGGATGGTTGCGGCGGCAGGCAAATAGTCGAGGGGCGGGAGTAGGAGCCAAA
>DAITQE010000159.1:0-7302 GCA_036833235.1 Opitutus sp. | reverse complement strand
AATCTAAACTACACGCACGAATCCGCGGAGTCGTCACCGCCGCCGAGCCGGACTGGGTGGGCAAATTCGTGATTCAGGACGCCAGCGCGGGAATCTTCGTGCAGAACGTCGGCCCGCAACCAGCGATTGGAGATTTGGTCGAGGTCGACGGGTGGACTGGACCGGGTTGGTTCGCGCCGGTGATTCAATCCACGGGTTGGACAAAGTTGGGCACAGCGGAACTCCCCCCAGCAAAGCAGGTGTCGGTCGAGCGACTGATGGCAGGAGTTGAGGCCAGCCAGCGCATCGAAATCACGGGACTGGTGCGCTCCGTTTCGTATGTGGCGTCACAAAAAACAATGGTCGAGGTTTCGATTGGCGGTTACCGTGTGCGCGTTTTTCCCAAGCTGCCTTCGCAACTAAATCCCCGATCCCTCGTCGCCGCGAAGGTCCGCGTCCGGGGCACCGCGGCGACAGCGTTCAACGCGGCCCGGCGGCAACTCACCGCGGTCAATCTTATCGTCCCACGCGTGGAGGATTTCATCGTCGAAGAGCCTGAGCTGCATCCGCCCTTCGAACAACCGATCCTGCCGATCGGCGACCTCGCGCGGTTTCGGACGTGCGCAAATCTCGGGGAGCGGCTGCACGTGAAAGGCATTGTGACTTTCCAGCGGCGCGGCCTCGACCTGTTCATCCAAGACGATACGGGCGGACTGCACCTCGAGAGCCGCCAGCCGATCGAGCTCCCACTCGGACGCGCCATCGAGGCCGTCGGATTTCTCGAGATCGTCAACTATCAGCCGGTGTTGCGCGATGCCGTTTTGCAGGAGATGCCGTCCGAATTGCGACCGGTGTTGGCCAAGCCAGTGCCGATGGCTGAGCTCCGGGACGGTCTGCATGCCGCGGAGCTGATCGTGCTTCGCGGCACATTGGTCGATCGCAGCGTTCACCGCGTCCGCCGCGAAGATGCGGGCTTCGTCGGCGTCCGTACCAGTTGCACGATTCGCAACACCGAACAGTCCTTTACCGCTGAATACGAAGGCCTGCAGGAAAACGCCACGCTCGCGACCGCCGCACTTGGTAGCGTGGTCGAACTCGAAGGAATCTCCTCCTTCGAAACCGGTGATGATGGAAAACCAAAGTCGATCAGCCTGCTGCTGCCGACCGCGACCAGCGTACGCGTCATCGAAACGCCAAGTTCGCTCACATCCGAGCGACTGTTGATCGGGTTCGCCGTAGTGTGCGTGCTCCTGGCTGCGGTTGTCGGCTGGTTGCTCACAATTGCCAAAAAGAATGCG
The DNA here is from genome assembly GCA_036833235.1 of Opitutus sp. Classification (GTDB taxonomy): domain Bacteria; phylum Verrucomicrobiota; class Verrucomicrobiia; order Opitutales; family Opitutaceae; genus Opitutus. The sequence goes on along the minus strand of DAITQE010000159.1, from coordinate 6,025 downwards.
ATGCTGAACTTCCTGATCGCCGAGCGGGAAAAGGCCCAGCTGGCGCTGCAACAGGCCAACGATCAACTCGAAGTTCGCGTAAAAGAACGTACGGAGCAGTTGAAAGTGGAAATGACCGTGCGAAAGACGAGCGAGCTGGAATTTCGCGCCGTGCTGACGGAGCGAACCCGGCTCGCGCGCGAGCTCCACGATACGCTGGAACAGGCGCTCACCGGCATCGCACTTCAACTCGACACCGCGTCCAAACTGGCCGAGCGCAATCCGGACGATGCGAATGTGCGGCTCGAGCTGGCGCGAGAGTTTCTGCGTCAGAGTCAACTCGAGCTACGGCGTTCGATCTGGAATTTGCGTTCACGCGAGTTGGAGCAGTTCGACCTGGCGGAGGCACTGGCGATTTCGAGCCGTCAAATCGGCGTCGGCAGCGGTATTCGCGTCGAAGTTACGACATCCGGAGACCGCAAACGCCTTTCCGAGACGCTGGAAGAGAGCCTGCTTCGAATCGCCCAGGAAGCGCTGACGAACGTGGTGAAACATTCCGGCGCGACCTTAGTTACGATCACGCTCACATTTGGCGCGGACAGCGTGTCATTGGAAGTTAAGGACAATGGCAACGGCTTGAGCGCGGAAAAAATCGCGGCGCGCGGCGAGCGGCAGTTCGGCTTGCTCGGCATGAGTGAGCGTGCCAAGCGACTGGGCGGACGCCTGGACGTCAGCGGCGGCCCCGGCGATGGCACGACGGTCCGCGCAATTATTCCGTTGCAGCAACCGCTCAGTTAAACGCCGCCCGCCCTTCGCATTCCCAATGTCCACGACTGAACGCCCTGACGTCCGAATTCTTGTCGCCGATGATCACTTTATTGTACGGATGGGCCTGGTTGCACTCATCAATACCGAGCCGCGCTTGAAGGTCGTGTGCGAAGCCGACGACGGTTTACAGGTGGTGGCGTTATTCGAAAAGATGCGCCCGGATCTCGTTTTGATGGATTCACGGATGCCGTTGAAATCGGGGCCCGAAGCCACGCGTGAAATCCGGCGCATCGCGCCTGACGCGCGCGTGCTGATGCTCTCGGCGTTCGATGGCGATGAGGATATTCACGCGGCGCTTGATGCGGGGGCGCTCGGTTACGTTTTGAAAAGTGCGACGGGCAAGGAATTGATTCCAGCGATCCAGGCCGTGGCGACGGGCAAGCGCTGGATTCCGCTGGGGGTCGCTGCGCGATTGAAATCGAGAAACCTTTATGAAGAGCTGACCGCCCGCGAAACCGATGTGCTCAACGCGCTCGCGCTCGGCCTCGCGAACAAGGAAATCGCGGAGAAGCTCGGCATCAGCGAGTACACGGTGAAGGACCATCTGAAAAGCATCCTCGCCAAGCTGCGCGTCGCCGATCGCACGCAAGCCGTCACTTCCGCCGTCCAGCGCGGGATCCTTCACCTGTGAGTTCCCGCCTTCGTTTTGAGAGCGCAATCCGGCGCGGCGCAGGCAGCGAACTGGCTCGCGCGCCACTCGCACCAGCCAGCAGGCGACGTTGCAATTCCAAGACAAAACGCTTCTGCGCCGTGGCTTCCATGCTGGCATTTCTGTTGACTGCGGTATCGGGGCGCGCGCTTGACGCTAAATATGCGACCACCCTGATCACGCTCTGCGATTCACTGCTGGCCACTCAGATCACCGATCCCGCTTCGGCCGATTGCGGCGCGTTGGTTTGCCCAAGCACGAACCCACAAATCCATCCCCTCCACTCGCGCGCCGCCGAAGCAGTCTACCCTTTCGCCGTCGCCTGGCGGCGCACGCATGACACGCGTTATCGCAGCGCAGCGGTAATGCTGGCGCGCTGGCTGATCGGCAAACAACAACCCCGCGGCGCGTGGGGCGAGGCCTGGCCGAACTACGATGGCTGGACCGGGACGACCGCCGACCAGCTCATCTCCCTTGCCGGAGCGTATCCGATCCTGCGTGACGAGCTGACGCCCGCGGACCGGACGGCCTGGGAGGGCTCGATGCGTCGGGCCGCTGCGTTCATCGTCCAAACTTTTCCCGTTGGAAACATCAACTATCATCCGACCGGCGCCGTTGCCCTGCTCCTGACCGCCGAGGCGCTGCACGATCCAGCGCCGGAGTGGCTCGCCAAAGCGAATTCGTTGGTCGCGTTAACGTTGAAAGCAGTAAACTCCGACGGCCTGCTCACCGGCGAAGGCCAGGGCGTCGACCTCGGCTACAACATTGCCCAATCGATCGGCTTTCTTGCGTTGTACGGCATCCTTAAATCCGACGAGACCATCAAAGAGCGCGCCGCCGCGTTGCTGCGCACGCATGCCTGTTTCGTTTATCCGAATGGCGCGGTCGACAATTCCTGGGGCACACGATCCTACAAATGGACGTACGAGAGCGGCACGAAAACGGCGCCGGGCGTTTACTTCACCTTCGCGTTGCTCGCAGACAAAGACCCGCGCTTCGGTCCGACCGGGCTCCGCTGTCTCGATTATCTGACCGAACACGCGATGCACAGCGGACTGATAACCGCCGGCCCGCATGTCGATCAACACGCTTCGCTCACTCCGCCGTGCCTTTACTCGACGTTTGCGCGCGCGGAAAGCATCGCGCTGGCGCTCGCGTATGCTCCGGAGGAAAACGCGGGCGACGCGACGGCGGCGCTTCCGGCGCAACCGCGGAACTGGCATCGTTTTTTCCCGACGATTAACGTGACGGTCCTGCGCACCGACCATCTCAGGGCCACCGTTTCGGCGTACGGCGCAATCGCGCGCTACGGTCGCGGGCAAGTCAGCCGCGGTGGAAGCCTGACGAATTTGTGGGTCGACGGCTTTGGCCGCGACGGATTTGCGCAGACTTCCTCCGCGAGCATCTATCGCCGCGAGGAGGACATCCACATGCCCAACGAACCCGCGTTGTGCCCGCTGACGCCCCGCGCCGAATGCACCATCGACGGCGTTTACTACACCAATCTGTTCGAAACCGAGGGAAAGATGAGCGTTACCCAGAATAAGGATACCGGGGCCATCGAGGTCACGACAACGGGCCGCCTGCGCGCCGCAACCGGGGCGGCCGCTGAGGTGGAGTATCGTCTCACGCACCGCTTTTTCGGCGATCGCATGACGAAAGAGTGGACGTTCGTGTCGCCGCGCGCGCAGTTTATACGCATCGTCGAACCGTTCGTCAAAGATCCCGATCTCACCGTCGGGCAGACAGCGCCACAACGGGTGCAGCTTCGCTCCGGCAAACGCGGGACGTGGACGTTCGCTATCGAACACAGCGCCGTCGACTGCGGCGTTTCCTGCGGCGAAGACGCCGAGTCGTATTGGAGTCCGTTTCCCGGAATCAGCGCCTACCCCATCGTCGTCACTTTGACCACGACTCCAGGCCAACCCACCGTCGTCGAAACCTCGTTTGGAGCTGACGCGTTATCGACGCCTATGCATGAGTCTGGAATTCGAAGACGCGGCTCAGCGCACGATTAGCGTGACGATCGAATGCGCCGGGCTGTCCGAGGCGGCCACGTCGTTGTCCAACTTCAGACTGAAAGGCTGATCCTGATCGGTCGTGTTCAGCACGACGACCGCGATAGTGCTGTCCGGATTGCGAAACGCCGTCGTCTGCAAGGCATCCGTGGTGGACGAGCTAACGATGCGCCGAGCCCCCGGGCGAATGAACTTCGAGAAGTGCCCGATATAGTAGAAGGAATTCATGAACATGAGCTCGCCGGTTTTCGTATCGGCATGCACCGGCGCGTAGCAAAAATTGTTCACGTGGTTCGGCCCGCCGGTTTCATCGAGCAGGATGTTCCAGTCGGTCCAGCCGTCCGCGCCGTTGTTGAAATCCTTGATCATCGCGACGCCGTAGCGTTCGCCCCAATGCCATTCGCCGAGCTTCGTCCGATCGTAGGGATAAAGGCACGCCTCGGTGAGCAGGAGATGCGTGTCAGGGTAGGCCTCTTTGACGCGGCGAACGTTGTCATAGGTGTCGTAGACGTACCAATGAAACCCGACGCCCCAGACATACTTTGCCGCCTGCGGATCATCGAGCATCACGCGGGCGCGCTCGTACATCAGTGTGCGATTGTGATCCCACGCGATGATCTTCCTGTCGCCAAACCCGCTCTGCGCAAGAACCGGCCCGAGATGATCGCGCACAAAATCGCGCTCCTCTTCTGCCGTGAAAAAGCACGACTCCCATCGCTGAACCGCCATCGGCTCGTTCTGCACGGTCAAGCCCCAGATCGGAACGCCGGCTTTTTCGTAGGCCTTGATGAAGGCGACAAAGTAGCGCGCCCAGGCGTCGGCGAACTCCGGCTTCAATTTTCCGCCGCGCAGGATGTCGTTGTTGTCCTTCATCCACGCGGGCGGGCTCCACGGACTCACGAACAGCGTCAACTTTCCGCCCGCCGCGGCGATCGCGTCCTTGATAAGTGGGAGGCGGAACAACTCGTCATGCGCGATGGAGAACGTCTTCAGCTCCTTGTCGCCGTCAGCGACGTAGGTGTAGCTCTCGCTCGAAAAATCGCAGCTGTGGATGTTCGTCCGGCCGAGCGAATATCCGATGCCGTCTTTCGGATCGTAGTAGGCTGTAATAAACTCGCGCCGCTTCGCCTCGGGTAGTTTGGCATAAGTCTCGGCCGAGGCATCCGTCAACGCGCCGCCGATACCAAGCATGGTCTGAAAATGTTTCGCGGCATCGACGAACACATACTGGTGCTTCTCGGTCAGCGAGGACGCCGGGACCGATGTGAGCGACGGCACCTGTGCGAGTTTTTGGCCCGTCGCTTCCGCCGTGACAAAAACGTCGACTGTGCGCTGGGCCGGAGCCGAAGTTACCCATGCGGCAAGAGGCGACAAAAGCAGGGCGATTTTTTGCGAGGCATGCATAAAGGATACGCGGCGTTGCCACAGTCAGGACAGGACATCGAGCGGGTCGAAATGACGGCCGAGGATTCGGTCAACATCCGACTGGCCACGCGTCGCCGGAAAACGGGTACGACGAGAGCCCGGGAGGTTGAGATCTGAAATATTTCGGCACATGGGGTAGAGTTGATTGGAGCCCCGGCCCGACCAGCGCAGGTGGGCAACGCCCGGAGCGGGGGACAATCACTACGGCTTCGGCTTCACAATATATTATTTCCGAACCGCCACATCCCCACTTAGAGGGGGAAAGGATGTTTATCGCGCATCCAGCGGTAAACACGCCGCCCCCCTCTAAGTGGGGATGCGGGGCCCACGCGGCGGAGCTATAGTCATCCAGCATCGAGCTACCCCAGCTCCATGACGCGCGCGCGTCATGCCCCATTCACCCCCGCGACCAGACCGGCGCTTTTTGTTTTTCGCCCATGCATCCTACAAACCCAAGAACATCACGCCTGCTTCTCGCAGTGAGCTTCGCGCTCGCCCTCGCGCTGCCGGCTTTCGCCCAGACCACCGGCACCATCACCGGCCATGTGTACAACAACGTAAACAAGGAATACGTCCGGAATGCGGACGTGCACGTCGAAGGTACCAATATCACCGTCCCGACGGAGAGCGGCGGTTACTTCAGCCTGGCCCGAGTCCCGGCCGGCAAGGTGACCGTCACCGTGACCTACACCGGCCTACCTACCGCCTCCGCCGAAATCAATCTGGCCGCGGGCGAGACCGTCTCGCACGAGTTCGAATTGAGCGCGCCCGGCGTCGCGAAACAGACGGCCGATTCCAAGGTAATCCAACTTGACACCTTCGTCGTCACCAGCGTGAAGGATGGCAACGCCAAGGCGCTGCAGGTCCAGCGCAATTCCATGAACCTGAGTCGCTCGGTCGCCTCGGACGCATTTGGCAATGTCACCGAGGGGAACGTCGGCGAGTTTCTAAAATATCTACCGGGCGTCGAAATGGAATACTCCGAAGCCGACACGCGCGGTCCGCGCCTCGGCGGCATGAGCTCGGAATACGCCAGCGTCACCCTCGACGGCAAGAGCATCGCCAGTGCCGACTCCTTTGGACAATACGTTGGCTTCGAGAACTCCCCTGCCGGCACGGCCAACCG
>DAITQE010000158.1:4102-7313 GCA_036833235.1 Opitutus sp. | reverse complement strand
CCCGCGATCGGCTCCGGCTCAAGCTATGCCCGCGTCTGCACCGGCTCCCGCGCCGGTTGTTAAATCGCCGTTGCCCGCAGCAGCACCCGTCGTGTCTGCACTCCTCGCACCGCCGCGTTCAGCGCCTGCGCCGTTGCCGCCCCCGCCATTGCCGGGTGCCTCTCCGGCGGCTGTTCCGTCGCACACGCCGACGGCGACCACGCCATCAGTGATGCCAGCGGGCGAACTCAAGCTCATCCACATCAAGCCGCCGATCGTGGTTCGCGATTTCGCGACCGCGCTCGGACTAAAGCCGTTCCGCCTGATTTCAGAGCTGAATCAAGCCGGCGGTTTTGCATCGATGAATTCCAACATCGACGAAGCCATCGCAATGAAGGTGGCCGAGAAGCACGGATTTGTTCTCGAAATCAAGCATCGTGGTGATCCCGTCGCGGTGCAGCAGGCGCAGAAAAAAGAAAAGAAGGTGGAGGAGGATGAGTCGAAGTTCCTCGTTCCCCGGCCACCCGTCGTCTGCATTCTTGGACACGTTGACCATGGCAAGACTTCCCTGCTCGATGCGATCCGCAAGGCCAATGTCGCCGCTGGCGAAGCTGGCGGTATCACGCAGCACATCGGCGCGTACCAAATCGAATTTAACAGCCGCAAGATCACGTTCCTGGATACACCGGGCCACGCCGCATTCTCGAAAATGCGCGCTCGCGGTGCCGATGTCACAGACATCGCTGTATTGGTCGTCGCAGCCGATGACGGTTTCATGCCGCAAACGGACGAGGCACTGAAACACGCGCAGAACGCCAAGGTCGCGCTGATCGTCGCCGTCAACAAAATGGACGTGAAGGGTGCCAACCTCGATCAGGTTAAAGCCCAGATGCAGCAGCGGAACATTGCCCCGGAAGACTGGGGTGGTGAGACGATCACCGTGCCCGTCGCGGCAATCAAGAATCAGGGCATCGACACGTTGCTCGAGATGATTCTGCTGCAAGCGGACGTGCTCGAATTGAAGGCGAATCCGAAAGCGGAAGCCAGCGGCGTCATCATTGAATCCCAAGTCGATGTGGGCCGCGGTCCTCTCGCCACGGTGATTGTCCAGCGCGGCACGTTGCGCGTCGGCGATGCACTGGTTTGCGGTCCGCATTTTGCGCGAGTGCGTGCGATGTTCGACGACAAGGGTGAGAATCTAAAGGAAGCTCCTCCCGCCACACCGGTTCGCGTGATCGGCTGGTCTGGCACACCAGAAAGCGGCGCCATCTTCAAAGCGGTGAAGAACGCGCGCGAAGCCGAAAAACTCGCCGAGGATGCGCAGCACTTGCTGCGCAAGGCCACGACGACGTCGGATGCCGCGCCCAAGGAAGTTTCTGTCGAGCAGTTGTTCGCGAACATTGCGGCCACTCAGGCCAAGGTGCTCAAACTCATCATCAAGACGGACGTCTTTGGTTCCTCGGAAGCGATTCGCACAATTCTCGAAGGAATCAAGAGCACGAAGGTTTCGTTGGAAATCGTTTCGACAGATGTCGGTTTGGTCACGAAGAACGACGTGCTGATGGCCAGTGCCGCTGGTGCGGTGATCATCGGATTCAACACGAAGCTGGAGAATGGCGTTGTGCCGCTGGCGAAGCATCACGGCGTACGGGTGGAAACTTATTCCATCATTTACGAACTTGCCGACAAAATCCGCGAAACGATGGCGGACATGCTCGAGCCCGATCTCAAAGAAACGAAAACCGGCGCGGCCGAAGTGCGACAGGTGTTCCCGCTCGCCAAGGGCTTTGTGGCCGGCTGTCTGGTTACCGAAGGCAAGATCACACGTAACGCATCCGCCCGTCTCCGTCGCGGCCGCGAAATCGTCCACGAAGGCAAGGTCGCCACGCTCAAGCGTTTCAAGGACGACGCCAACGAAGTGCGCGCCGGTCTCGAGTGCGGCATCAAACTCGGCGAGTTCAACGGTTACCAAGCTGGCGACGTCATCGAGGTGTACGAGGTTCAGAAAGTCAGAGCTTCGCTCTGACCCATTTAAAGTTCAGGTCGGATGCAGGATGATTTCACCGCCGCGTGGGAAACCACGACGATGGAATCATCGAGCGCCGACCGTCGGCCAAAAAATTTGCAGCCATGAGCAACCGAATTCTCCGGGTAAATGAGCTGATTCAACGCGAATTCAGCGACATTCTGCGCAAGCAGTACCAAAGCGAAACCGTGGCGCTCACGATCACGGAAATCCGGGTTGCTCCTGATCTGCGCGACGCGCGCGTATTTGTCTCGGTGATCGGCGACGAAGATGAATTGAATCGCAAGCTTCGGTGGCTGCGTGAGCGCTCGCGTGAAATCCGCAACGAGCTCGGTCGCCGCATCGTGTTGAAATACATGCCGCGTTTCGAATACGTCCCGGATCGCTCGCTCGAGCAAGGAACGCGCCTGCTCAAAATTCTGGACGAGCTTCCGCCGCCGCGGCCAGACGAGCTGCCGGCAGTCGATACGCCGCCGCCGGCTTAACCCGTGAATCGACGGACCGATCCGCACATACCTGCTTACGGTGGAAAAATTCTATCCTGATCTCTCTCTGCGTTTCGCGCAACTTCTCCAGCGGATTCACGGAAAAAAAATCGCCGTGATCGGCCACGCCCGGCCTGACGGTGATTGTATTGGCTCGCAAGTAGCGCTCGCGCGCGTGCTCGCCGCCAGCGGTCACGACGTGGTGTGCGTCAACGCCGACATCGTTCCGCGACGGCTGCAGTTTCTGGTGCCGGAAATGGCGTTTCTTCGCCCTGATGATCTGCTGCGGGATCAAACCGACTACGCGGCAATCTTTGTGGATTGCGCGGATCATGCCCGCGCTGGCGAACGGTTGAGGACACGCTTCCCGGCTCCGATCGGAAATATTGATCATCATCTTTCGAACGTGGGTTACGCTGAAATCAACATTATCGACAGCGGTTCGGCCGCCACGTGTGAGATTCTCGCCGGCATGTTTTTCGACAATAATCTTGTGGTCGATGCGCAGGCGGCGCAGGGGCTGTACACGGGTATTCTGACCGACACCGGGCAGTTTCGTTTTATATCGACCTCCAGGCGCACATTTCTTCTCGCCGCGGAGTTGATGGCGCGCGGGGCGAAGCCGACTGAAGCGGGCTTCGAATTGTACGAGCGTGAGACGACCGGAAAACTGCAGCTGCTGCAGCGCTTCCTGTCGTCGCTCAGCATGGAGTGCGATGGC
>DAITQE010000158.1:0-4092 GCA_036833235.1 Opitutus sp. | reverse complement strand
CTTCGAGTCGACCGGTTCGACTGGCGAGGATACCGAAGGCCTCGTCGATTACGCCCGCTGCATCGACGGCGTGGATATAGGCGTCTTGATCGAAGAGCGGCCTGATGGAACCGTGAAAGCGAGCCTGCGATCGAAAGATCCGGTTTACCGATTGGATCGGGTGGCGGCGCAGTTCAATGGCGGTGGACATGCATGCGCGGCCGGATTGAGCCTGAAACACGTCACGGCGGATTTTCGAACCAAACTTGTTGGGGCACTCGCGGCTCAGATTGCCGCCGTCGACGCCAGCAGGACGACCAAATCATGATTCTTCCCCGCAAAGAAATCGACGGCGTGCTTCTCGTGGACAAGCCCGGCGATCACACGTCGCACGACGTAGTCGCACGTTTGCGCCGCAAGCTGAATATGAAGCGTATTGGCCATGCTGGGACGCTTGATCCGATGGCGACCGGCTTGATGATTCTGTTGATCGGCAAAGCCACGAAGATCTCGCAGTATCTGATCAGTCTCGACAAGGAATACGAAGGCACCATCGAGCTGGGCAAAGTGACGGACTCGCAGGACGCGGACGGCGAAGTGCTCGAGACGCGACCCGTGCCACCGCTGACGGAGGCGGAAATCCGAACGGCAATGAACAGCTTTCTGGGCGATCAGTACCAAATGCCGCCGATGTACTCGGCCATCAAAATCGATGGTGTGCCGCTGTACAAAAACGCGCGTAAAGGCGTGGAGATCGAGCGCGAGCCGCGGTTCATCCGCGTCGCTTCCTTTGAACTCACCGGGCTGGCGATGCCGCGGTTCAACTTCAAATTGCGCTGCAGCAAAGGAACGTACGTGCGCACGATCGCGCACGACCTTGGTAACAAGCTCGGCTGTGGCGCGCACCTGGCGGCCTTGCGACGTACGGCGACGGACAAGTTCAAAATTGGCGATGCTCTGACGCTCGATCAGATCGAGGCTTTACCCGTAACTGAAATCGAGAAACGCCTGATCCCGATTTATCAAGCGGCACCCAGCGTCGCGTTGTGAACGTTTCGGAGAGAGCTAGTCAGCGAGTGGAGCACGGCGTTAATTGATTCGCCGCCGGATGCGCTCCGGCAATGATCAACGGCTGCGTTAAACTGCCATGACAATCACGAAGCTTCCGGTTCAATTCGAAGGACTCGAAACGGTCTCACTGACGAATCGGCCGCTGCATCTGGCCATCGGAATATTCGATGGCGTGCACCTTGGTCACCGCGCTGTCGTCGAATCGGCCATTCAATCGGCTCGGCGCACAGAAGGACAGATGGCCGTGTTGACGTTCTTTCCTCATCCGAGCGCCGTGCTGCGACCGGATCAACCCACGCGGTTAATCATGGATCGCAACGCGAAAGCCCGCGTGCTTGGAAGTCTTGGGGTCGAGTCGGTCATCACGCAGCCGTTCACTGCTGAGTTCGCGAAGATCGCAGCGGAAGATTTCCTCCCGTGGCTCAAGCAGCGGTTGCCGCAACTCACCGCCGTGTATGTCGGTGAAAACTGGCGCTTCGGTCGTGAGCGACGCGGCGATATCGCGACGCTGGTCGCCGAAGGGAAGAAACACGGGATTACCGTTTTCAGCGCGCCGCGGGTGAATCTCGATGGCGAACCGATCAGCAGTTCGCGGATTCGCGCGCTCCTCGAGGCCGGCGACATGGCCGCCGCGAACGCGTTGTTGGGATATGCTTACTTCTCGGAAGGGATTGTCGTTCCCGGTAAACGGCTTGGCCGAACGATCGGATTTCCCACCCTCAATCTTACATGGACGCCGGAGCTTCGGCCGCGGTTTGGCGTTTATGTCGTGAGGATTTCAGGAAATGTGAGCGCGAGCTTCTTGCCTGGCGTGGCGAATTACGGCCTGAGACCGACAGTGGAGAAAGCAGTCGAGCCAAGGTTGGAAGTGCATGTGCTCGAGGAGTGCACGTTCGATGCGGGCGACACCGTGTTGGTCGAGTGGCTGCACTTCCTTCGAGGGGAGATGAAGTTTGGTGGACTTGGCACGTTGCGCGCGCAAATCGCGGCGGACCGTCAGGCGGCAATCGATTTTTTTGCACGTTGAATCCGTGAGATTTTTCCTTGCGCTGTGGGTTCACGGACGCGTTACTCGCCGACCTCAGATTTTCGGACCTTTAGCTCAGTTGGTTAGAGCGTTTCGTTGACATCGAAAAGGTCACTGGTTCGAGTCCAGTAAGGTCCACCATTTTTGAAGCCGCTAACCAGCAATGATTAGCGGCTTTTGATTTTTGTAAAAGTGCGTTAGTGACAACGTAGGTGACAACGGGAGCACTGAGTTTCACTGTTGTTCTGTGCGTCTATTTTCGCCTCTGAGAGAAAGCGCCATTCATCCGGCGACGTGAAATCTATCGTGGTCTCGCCTCGCAAACTCCGGCGACGCAAATGCGGTGCTCCAACTCTCCACCGCGACCAGAGTCGCGACTACGTTTCGAATCATGGCCGTCGGGGACCGCCAGGATTTCTGGAGAAACATATCGCACGGGAAGGACGCACTCGCTCCGGCAAAGAGGCGCGGAAGCGGTAAAAAGAGCGCGTAGCTACCGCACTTTACGATCCAGCGGACACGGACACCGGGGGGCTTGCGTCAGCCTGCCTGTTGCCTAGTCAATGAGCTCCATGCCCTACCCCATCTGCAGACCGGCGGCTGCTCATGCTTTCTCGCGTTTTCGATTTGTCCCGCGCCGTCTCCTTTTTTTTGGGGCCACATCTTTTGTCGCTGCGTGGCTCGTCGCGATCGCGGCCGCCGCTCCGATCGCCGCCAACTCCGATGAGACGCAAGACCTCGATGATGGCTGGCGTTTCCATCGCGGCGATCTGGCCGGTGCCGAAGCGCCCGCTTTCGGCGACGCCGGCTGGCGTGCGATCGATCTGCCGCACGACTGGAGTGTTGAGGATTTGCCCGCGGGCGAAAATATTTCCGGCCCGCACGACCCCGCGACGCCGGAAGGTCCCTCTGCCGGCTATCTTCGCGGCGGCGTCGGTTGGTATCGACGCCAGTTGCCGGACTCCGAACGCCCCGCGGGCAACGAACTCGAACTGATCGTCCACGCCGCGCAGCAGGAGTGTGACATCTGGGTCAACGGCACCCACGTGGCATTTCAGCCGCACGGCTACCTTCCGGCGCGCGTCGAGATCGGCCGTTTTCTGCGCCCGCGTCCGGCGGCCAATGCGATCGCGATTCGCGTCTCCAATCCCGAGAGTAACACCCGCTGGTATTCCGGCTCCGGTCTTTATCGCGGCGTTAGCATCCGCGGACATGATGCACTCCACATTCCCACCTGGGGCGGCCGTATCGATCCACTCTGGATCGATGGCGCCCGCGCCGGACTCCGCCTGCAAGTCGATGTGCGCAACGACAACGCCATCCCTGACGACGCCGACCTGGCCGTCGAGTTGACTGCACCCGATGGCAAGGTGAGCCGCCACCCGCTCGGCCAGCTTCGCATCGCCCCGGGCACGAGCGAACGCGTGAATGCGTCCGTTACCCTCGACGCCGCCCAGCCGTGGTCGCCCGAATCGCCGCAGCTTTATCGCGCGCGTTTCCTCGTGCAGCAGGACGGGCGGGTGGTGAACGAGTATCGCACGACATTCGGTGTGCGCACCGTCGCGGTGAGCGCCGAGCGCGGCCTGCTGCTCAACGGCACGTCGGTGAAGCTTCACGGCGCGTGCCTCCACCACGATAACGGGCTACTCGGCGCCCGCGCGTTTCCCGATGCGGAGCGGCGCCGCGTGCGGTTGATGAAGGCCAATGGATTCAACGCCATTCGCACGAGCCACAATCCCCCGTCGGAAGCGTTTCTCGCTGCGTGCGACGAAGAGGGAATCCTCGTAATCGACGAATTCGTCGACACCTGGCAGCTCCCGAAAAAACCCAACGGCTACCAGCGCTACTTCGACACACACGCCGAACGCGACCTCACCACGATGATCGCGCGCGATTTCAATCATCCCTCCGTCATCATCTGGAGCATCGGCAACGAGATCGCGGAGCGCTTCAGCCAGTCCGGCATTGAGATTGGCCGCCACCTCGCCGGGATCGTCCGACGCGAGGACCCGCGC
>DAITQE010000157.1:0-7328 GCA_036833235.1 Opitutus sp. | reverse complement strand
CCCCGGACCAATGCAACCAAGCCGAAGCAAGCTTCGGGGTATCGACTCACCGCGAATGAATCGTTCCGGCGCAGCGTAGGTCCGTTGGGCGATCCCGAACCGGGTAGCGGCGATCGTCCTGGCCGCAACCAAAGTGGCACGGCCTGTGATTCAGACTACGGCACCTCGTATAATTCCACCATCGCAATGCCGGTGGAATTATCGTTCGAGGTGCCAACGTTGAGAACCACCTGATTTATTGGCGAAGCCGACGTGCAGATTGGCACGTCACTTAAAAACACGTCCTACTCCCGCCCGCTGCTGCTTCTTCTGACAGGGTCGTCTCCGGGGTTCCTCATTGCGTGCCTTCCTTTCACGCATATTTTGTCTTCCATGGAATCCAGTGGCGCCCCCGACGTCCGCGCAATGGTCGATCAACTGCGGCAGTCGCGCATCTATCGCGATTACGAGCAGGCTTTTCGCGAAACCACCGGTCTGCCCATAAATCTTCGGGCGATCGAGGCGTTCGATCTGCCGCACCATGGTGATCCGAAGGAAAATCCATTCTGCGCATTGATGGCCACGACGAACCGGTCCTGCGCCGCATGTCTGCAACTCCAGCGCCGCGTCGAAGAAGAGGCGCGGCTCGAGCCCAAAACCCTGAGGTGTTTTGCGGGCCTGTGTGACTCCGCGGTGCCCGTGCGCGTCGGTGAGAACCTAATAGCATTTCTGCAGACCGGCCAAATTATGCTGCACACGCCCACGCAGTCGCAGTTCAAGCGAACAACGAAACAGCTGCTGAAATGGGGTTCAGATATCGACCTCAAGCAGCTGGAAGAAACCTATTTCCAGACCCGCGTCGTCACGAAAAAACAATACGAGTCCATCGTCCGGCTCCTTACGATCTTTGCCCAGCATCTCTCGAGTCTGAGCAACCAGCTGCTCGTAAAACAGGAAACCGCCGAGTCGCCAGTGATCTCGCGTGCCCGGATTTTCATTACAGATCATCAAAGCGAAGATCTCTCATTGGGGCAGGTCGCTCAAGCGGTGAACATGAGCGCGTTTTATTTCTGCAAGACCTTCAAGAAGTCGACGGGCATGACGTTCACCGATTACCTCGCGCGCGTCCGCGTCGAGAAGGTCAAGAACCTGCTGCTCAACCCGCACAAACGGGTCAGCGAAGCGGCGTACGAAGCCGGGTTTCAGTCTCTCTCCCAGTTTAATCGTGTTTTCCGCAAGATCGCGGGTGAATCTCCCAGCCGCTATCGCGAGCGTCTCCACGGACCCGAACGGACCTGAGCGCGCAAATCGCGCGAACGCTTACGCTTTGGACATCGTCGTGATCACTGACGCCCAATCCGGGCTTCAGTGCGAGGGATTAAACGCCGCAACTTTTCCAGAGGTCTGAACGCCCGCGCGGTCGTCAGCCAACGGCTTTGCGTCCCCCCTCTGCCCATGCGTATGCGATCCGGTGCAGGGTGCCTCGGTCGCGCTGCGCCCTTGTCGATACTGGCAAACAGAGCAAAACGCATCGACCTCGCGACGCGCCATGGCTCGAATAACGTAGTAAAGCTGATTCAGTCCTGTATCGCGCTCGCTAGGGTCGATCGGCTGGTGCGATGCCTGTTCGAGCACAAGCGCCTCCAGCAACGCCTGCTCTCCCGCGAGGAAAAACGCGAGCAACGGGTTGCGGCCGCAAGGACATTCCGGCCGCGCCGCCGCGCGTCCGCCCGCATGCTCCGCCTTCTTTTGGATCACCGGATCGCGCAACGATGTGAAGATTTGATCCAGCGCCCACTCGATCAGGTGTACTAACGCATCCGGATACGCCAGCGGGGTCGTGACGCGCTCCGTCCGCAGCAGTGTATCCCAGCGCGCATGGATTGCGGAGCGCTGGGCGCAGAGGCTGTTGAGTAGGCTCTCCTGCATCGTGCACCAGCATAACTTTCGCAGCCTTCGCCTGCTTCGCATCGCTTGGCCAACGATGCGCGTCTTTTGGTGGGCAATAAGCGCCTACGACAAAAAATGCTCAGCCCTGAGCAACCTCTGCGGAGCTGTTTGCGGCTTCGCGCCGTAAAATCCGACGCAGCAAAATCTCGTCAGGCTCACCTCTACCACCATGTCCATCATTCCTCTAACCCTCACCATCAGCCTCTGTCTCGTTTTTACGTTTGTCGTTTTCTTTCTGCGGGAAAACGCCCGTCGCTTCAGCAGCGCCGAGCGTGAGTCGCTCCTGCCGTTGAACGAAGAAACTCCCCGCGTTGTTGGCGGGCAGCGTCCTGATCACCGCTGATTTCAGCTGACAGGTTTCGGTCACGTCCACCGCTCTTGGTGCCAGCCTTCCCGGGCTTCGAGATGTAAGCGGAGCCGTGAATCAAAATTTCCCAATCACCGCGCCGCATTTTCCTTCCCCCATGTCCGATCAAAAAATCACGATTGAGTACAACGACAAAATCGTCCGCCAATTCCTGCTCGCCACCGTCATCTGGGGCGCCGTGGGCATGCTGGTCGGCGTCCTCATCGCCTCCCAACTCAATTTTTGGCGGCTGAACTTCAACCTGCCTTGGTTGACGTTTGGCCGTCTCCGTCCGCTGCATACCAACGCGGTCATCTTCGCGTTTGTCGGCAATATGATGTTCGCCGGCATCTATTACTCGACCCAGCGCCTCGTGAAGGCGCGCCTCGCGAGTAATTTTCTTTCGTCCCTCCACTTCTGGGGCTGGCAGCTAATCATTGTCGCTGCCGCAATCACGCTTCCTCTCGGGTTCAGTCGCGGCAAGGAATACGCCGAACTCATCTGGCCCATCAATATCGCCGTCGCGTTCATTTGGGTCGTGTTCGCGGTGAATTTTTTCTGGACGCTGGCGCGCCGCCGCGAACCCGCGCTCTACGTCGCAATCTGGTTCTACATCGCGACAATCGTGACCGTGGCGATGCTCTACATCGTCAATCACCTGTCGATTCCGACCGGCCTGCTCCACAGTTATCCGGTCTTCGGCGGTGTGCAGGATGCGCTCGTGCAATGGTGGTACGGTCACAACGCCGTGGCGTTCTTCCTCACCACGCCGATTCTCGGCATCATGTATTATTATCTGCCCAAAGCGGCAGAACGCCCCGTTTACAGCTACCGTCTGTCGGTCGTACATTTCTGGTCGCTCGTCTTCCTCTACATCTGGGCCGGACCTCACCATCTGCTCAACACCGCCCTGCCAGGCTGGCTTCAAAATCTGGGAATGACATTCTCGCTGATGCTCTGGGCTCCGTCCTGGGGTGGCATGCTCAACGGGCTGCTCACCCTTCGCGGCGCCTGGCACAAACTTCGCACCGATCCCGTGCTCAAGTTTTTCGCCGCCGGCGTCACATTCTACGGCATGGCCACGTTCGAAGGGCCACTCCTCTCGATCAAATCCGTCAACGCGATCGGCCATTACACCGATTGGATCATCGGCCATGTTCATGGCGGCACACTCGGTTGGAACGGTTTCATGGCCGCCGGCATGATCTACTGGCTCGTACCGCGCCTCTGGAACAAGCCGCTCTATTCGACGTCGCTCGCGAATCTCCACTTCTGGATCGGGTCGGTCGGCATCCTGCTTTACATCGGCGCCATGTGGACGAGCGGCATCACGCAGGGCCTGATGCTCAACGCCACCACCGAGGGCGGCACCGTCCTCGCGTATCCTAATTTTCTCGATACACTCAACACCATCCGGCCGATGATGCTGATGCGCGTAATCGGCGGCGGACTCTATCTCACCGGCTGGCTCCTCCTCGCCTACAACTTCTATCGCAGCATCCGGGGCGCGCAGCCCGTCAACGGCACGATCGAGGTCTATGACGAGCCGCCCGCCCCCGAGACCCAACTCGGGTTCGCGGGTACGTTTTTCAACGCCCCGACTCTCTTCATCATCCTCGGCGTCGGCTTCGCCACGATGTGGATGCTCGGCACCGACCTCGTGAGCGTTGTCGGTCTCGCCGGCGCGCTGGTCTGTTTCGTCGCCGGCTACGCTTTGATCCATTCGCGCGGCAGGGCGTGGAACGGCTGGTATGAGAAGCTTCTGCTCAATGCCCTGCCGTTCACGGTTCTGACGTTCATCGCTGTCGCCGCCGGCGGACTGATTCAAATCATCCCAACGGTCATGGTGGAGAAGGCGCAGAACGTGGAGGACCGTATTCAGGTCGTGTACACGCCGCTCGAACTCGCCGGCCGCGACATCTACATCCGCGAGGGCTGCTACAACTGTCACTCGCAGATGATCCGCACCCTGGTGCCGGACGTGCTCCGCTACGGAGAATATTCCCGCCTCGGCGAGTCGATCTACGATCACCCGTTCCAATGGGGCTCGAAGCGCACTGGTCCCGACCTGGCCCGGGTCGGCGGCAAGTATCCGAATATCTGGCACCTTCGGCACATGGAGAATCCCCGCTCGATTTCGGTCGGCTCGATCATGCCGAATTATCCATGGCTCCTGCAAAACGACACCGATGTCGCCGTGCTGCCCGCCAAGATCCGGGTGCAACGAATGCTCGGCGTGCCGTTCGCCGCGCTCAGCCCGCAGCAAATTTTCGATAGTGTGGACGAACAGTCGAAAGCGATCGCCAAGGATCTTCGCAGCGCCGGCGCGTACGTCGCACCCGAAAAGGAGATCATCGCCCTCACCGCGTACCTCCAGACTCTCGGCAAATCCGCGCGGGTCACCCCGAAAGTCGCTACCAAATAGCCTCCTTCGAAAGGCTGTTCCAACCCTCCACCGTCAATTTTCACCACCACCACCCATGTTCCGCCGACTTGTTTTCGAAGATTCCGCCGCGATTTTCACCATCGTAGCCTTCGTCACCGCCGCGTCGATTTTCATTTCCATCGCCTGGCGCGCCGTCCGCATGCCCCGGACCCAGGTCGATCGTTTCGCGAATCTTCCTTTCAACTCCGACACTCCCGTTGCCCGCCATGACCACTCCGCCTAACCGTCCCCCGACTGAAGAGGCCGTTCGTCCCCACACGTTCGACGGTATTCAGGAATACGACAAATGCCTGCCGAACTGGTGGCTCGCGACCTTCTACGGCGCCATCATTTTTTGGATCGGCTTCTGGTTCTATTACGAACGCGCCCATCTCGGACTGAGCAACACGCAAAAGCTCGAGCAACAACTCGCCGTCATCGAGGCGACCAAGCTCGCCTCAGCTCCGTCAGTCGATGACGCGAGCCTCTGGAAAATGAGTCGCAACGCCGTCTTCGTCGACGCTGGTCGCGCGACGTTCAACAGCACGTGCGTCAGCTGTCACACCGCAAAACTCACCGGCGGCATCGGCCCGAACCTCGTTGACCAGCTTTGGATCCACGGGGGACGGCCCACCGAAATATACAACACCGTCACTCAAGGCGTCCTCATCAAAGGGATGCCGTCCTGGGGTCCAGTCCTCGGCGCAAAGAAAATCTCCGAGGCCGTCGCCTATATTCTCAGTCATCACCAGGAAGGCGAGCCGGTCCAAAAACAGGACGCCTGGGTGCCGCTCCCAACTCCATAGTCAACTTCCGCCATTCGTCGCCCTCCGATGAATGGCACCCGCAGAATCGATTTCTGCCATCCGAAGGTCACACATGTCCGTTTCTCTCCCCCCGCCTCCACGTCCCACGCTCCCGTCGCTTGACACTGTCACGACGATTCGATCCGACGGTTCACGGCCGTATTTGTTTCCGGCCGACACGCATGGCCGTTTCACAACCGCGCGTCGCTACTCGGCGCTCTTCCTGATCGCGTTTTACCTCTCGCTGCCGTGGATCAAAATCAACGGCTACCCGGCCGTCTTTCTTGATATCGCCGAACGTCACTTTCACCTGTTCGGCATCACGCTCGCCGCGCAGGACATGTGGCTGCTGTTTTTCGTCATCACCGGCGTAGGCTTTTCGCTGTTCTTCGTCACCGCGCTCTTGGGCCGCGTTTGGTGCGGCTGGGCCTGTCCGCAAACGGTTTTCCTCGATCACGTTTATCGCCGAATCGAGCGCTGGATCGATGGCGATGCCTTGCAACGCCGCGCGCTCGCCGCAGCGCCGCTCACTGTGGGGAAAGCCGCGAAACGCACGCTGAAACACGCGCTGTACTTTCTGGTCTCCGCCGCCATCGCCCACCTGTTTCTCGCCTACTTTGTCTCCATTCCGGAAGTCTGGTCGATGATGCGAGCAGCACCCGTCGAAAACTGGAGCACCTTCGCGTTCATGGCCGTTTGCAGCGGTATTCTGTATTTCAATTTCGCGTGGTTTCGCGAGCAGCTCTGCATCGTCATCTGCCCCTACGGACGGATTCAGTCGGCCCTGATTGACGATCACTCACTCGTCGTCGGCTATGACACCCACCGGGGCGAGCCGCGTGGAAAACCGGGCCGAACGATCACGTCACTGTCCACGGCTCCCGAAAAAACCGGGGACTGCGTGGATTGTCTTCGCTGCGTCAATGTCTGCCCCACCGGCATCGATATTCGGCAGGGGCTCCAGATGGAATGCATCGGCTGCACCGCCTGCATCGATGCGTGCGACGATGTCATGACGCGCCTGCACCGGCCGCGCGGGCTGATCCGTTACGACTCACAGATCGCCTTCACGGGTAAACGCACGCGCTGGCTGCGTCCGCGCACGATTCTGTACGGTGTCCTTCTGGCCATCGGCGCCGCCGTCGCGATCACCGCACTCTCCACCGTTCGCCCCGCCAATCTCGGCGTCACCCGCATTATCGGCGCCCCCTACATCGTCGACGCCGCTACGGTGCGAAATCAGTTTTTTGTTCGCATTGTTAATAAACGAAACGCGCCAGCGAAATTCGTTTTGCAGCTCAATCGCGCGCCGGCCGGCCTGCGCCAGACCGGTTTAACTGCACCGATCGACGTCGGCCCGCTCGCCGAGATCGTGCAGCCGCTCGTGCTCCAGCAGTCGCGATCGGACTACGTCGGTCCGTTTATTTTCGAGGTCAAAGTTACGGAAGCCGGCGGAAGTTTCAGCCTCGCGCGGGATGTGGAATTTCTCGGGCCGGAACCGCGCCTGTTACATGAAGAGGAGGAGGAACGCCGTGAACACGACAAATCCACCCACCACGATTGAGGCGCCAGCGCCAAAACAGAGTCGCGTCTGGTTGATTGTGGTCGCGCTAATCGGGCTGCAGCTCGCCGTGTGGACGGTCTGGCTGATCATCGCGTCGCATCACCCGGTGGCCGAAGTTCCGCTCGCGCCGAAAGTGGGTAAAAGTCCCCGGAGCAAGCTCCGGGGCATTGCAGAAACCGATATCTGGGGTCCGGGGAGCGCACGCGTCCCGCGTTCCGGCTTGGGCGTCCCGTCCAAGCCATCCGAACCGCTCTCGGC
>DAITQE010000156.1:0-7334 GCA_036833235.1 Opitutus sp. | reverse complement strand
CTCCTGAACCTGATCGGCGGCTTGGATCGGCCCAGTCGGGGCACAGTCCAGATTGGTGGCGAGAACATCGACGCCCTCTCCGATCGCAAACTCGCCGACTGGCGGGCCCGTCACGTCGGGCTTGTGTTTCAATTCTATAATTTGCTCCCCGTCATGACCGCCGAGCGCAATGTGGAATTGCCGCTCTTGCTCACGCATTTGTCGAAGAGCGAGCGCCGTGCGCACGTCGCAACGGCTCTGGCGGCGGTTGGACTAACGGACCGCAACCGGCATTATCCGCGCCAGCTCTCCGGCGGTGAGCAACAACGCGTCGGCATTGCTCGCGCGATCGTCACTGATCCAACTTTGCTGTTGTGCGATGAACCAACCGGCGATCTCGACCGCAAATCGGGCGACGAGATTCTCGGCTTGCTGCAGGCATTGAACCGCGAGCACGGAAAAACCATCATCATGGTGACGCACGACCCGCACGCCTCCGCGCGCGCATCGCGGACGGTGTATCTCGACAAAGGCCAGCTGTCCGCGACCCAGCCGACATGAATGTTCTTCCGTCAGGAACCGACTTCATGGCCTTCCTTCGTTGGGCCGTAGCTACGAGCGTGAGCGAGTGGACGAGCCACCACTCGCTCACGCTCGTAGCCACCATCTGCACTCGTAGTATCCGCGGTTGAACTTCGTCCGCCCCATGAAATTTCTCTACCTCGTTGCGAGCAATTTGAAGCGGAAGAAACTTCGCACGCTTCTCACGCTGCTTTCGATCCTCGTCGCTTTTTTTCTCTTCGGCCTGCTCTGCGCCATTCGCGAAGCACTCGCCGGTGGCGTGAGCATGGCGGGCGCCGACCGCCTCGTCACCCGTCACAAAGTTTCCATCATTCAGATGATTCCGATCAGCTATCAAACGCGGATCGCAGCCATCCCAGGAGTGGCTGCGATCGTCCCGCAGACGTGGTTCGGCGGGATCTACCAAGATCCGAAAAACTTTTTTCCCAGCATCCCGGTTGATCCGGTGGAGTTTCTAAAAATGTTTCCCGAGTTCGTCCTCCCGGAAGCGCAGCAGCAAGCGTGGCTATCCACTCGAACCGGAGCGATCGTCGGACGCGCGACGGCCCAACGTTTCGGCTGGAAAATCGGCGATCACATCCCGCTCAAATCACCGATCTGGCCTCGCGAAGACGGCAATGACGCTTGGGAGTTTGATCTCGTCGGCATCTACGACGGCGCGAAGAAAGGCACCGACACGTCGCAGTTCTTTTTCCGTTACGACTACTTCGACGAGGCTCGTGGCCGCGGCAAGGGCCAGATCAGTTGGTTCACCATCCGGATCAACGATCCGGCCCAAGCCGATCAGATCGCCGCACGCGTTGATCAAGAATTTGCCAACTCACCTTACGAAACGAAGACCGAACCCGAAGGCGCCTTCGCGCAGGGCTTCGCTCAACAGGTCGGCGACATCGGCACAATCGTCACGGGAATTTTAAGCGCCGTTTTCTTCACGATCCTACTCGTCTCCGGCAACACCATCGCGCAAGCCGTGCGCGAACGCACCGAAGAGATCGGCGTTCTGAAAGCGGTCGGATTTTCCAACGAACTCGTGCTCGGTCTCGTGCTCGGCGAATCTTGCCTCATCGCTGCATTGGGCGGATTCACGGGACTGGGACTCGCGTGGTTGCTGACGGCCGGCGGAAGCCCCGCACCGGGTTTGCTGCCTGTGTTCTACATCCCCGCGAAGAACCTGCTCCTCGGCGTCGGACTCGTCGCGGGGCTCGGTCTCATCACCGGAGCGCTTCCCGCGTTCCAAGCCATGCGCCTCGGCGTCGCCGAAGCGCTGCGTCGCCAAGGATGACAAATGTACAGTACAAATCCAAGACATTTGGATCACAGAGAACCCGGAGCGCCGATACAGAGTTCACAGAAAGAATCCGGCAATCTGATCAATAAACGGCCCGCTGATTTGCGATCGATTCCATGAAATTCACCGAACACCTTGTGGCCTCCTGCTTCCTCTGTGTCGGCGCTCTGTGACCTCTGTGATCCTTGCCTTAAGTCCCCAAGTCTGCCGCTCCTCCCATGCTCAACTGGCTCTCCCAAGTCGCAGCTATTACGTCCGCGAATCTCAAGACTCTCCCGGAACGTCGCGGCTCAGCGATCGCCGCCGCGGTCGGCATCGCGGGCGTCGTCGCGGTCCTCGTTGGCGTGTTGTCGATCGCCGAAGGCTTCCGTCGCACGATGACGGTCACCGGCGCAAGGGACGTCGCGATCGTGCTGCGGAGCGGCTCGGACAGCGAGATGACCAGCGGTCTCGGTCGCGAGGATACGCGCACGATCGCCGATGCCCCCGGACTTGCGCGAAACGCTGACGGCGCGCTCGCGTCGCCGGAACTGTTTGTGATTATCAATCTACCGAAACGAAGCACGGGGACTGACGCCAACGTTCCGCTCCGCGGTGTATCGTCTGCGGCCTTCGACGTGCGTGGGAATGTCACGCTCGTATCCGGTCGACGATTTCAACCTGGACGCAACGAGGTCGTCGTAGGCGCTGGCGCGGCGCGGCAGTTCGCGGGGCTCGACTTGGGAAAAACGATCCGTGTTGGTCAAAACGACTGGACCGTCGTAGGGATTTTCACAGCGGATGGCGGCGTGGCGGAATCCGAAGTGTGGACCGATGCCGCAGTGCTTCAGCCCGCCTACCATCGCGGCGACAGCTACCAAGCGGTGTATGCGAAACTCGCTTCGCCCGACTCGTTCCAGGAATTCAGCGACGCGCTCACCACGAACCCGCGGCTGAACGTCAAGGTGGTTCGCCAGGCCGATTACTATGCCGAGCAATCGACGGCGTTGATCGGTTTCATCAAATTCGTCGGCTACATTATTGGCGTTTTGATGGCGCTTGGCGCGCTTTTCGGCGCGCTGAATACGATGTATAGCTCCGTCGCGGCGCGTACGCGCGAGATCGCGACGCTGCGTGCACTCGGTTTCGGTTCAGGTGCGATCATTATCTCGGTCATGCTCGAATCTCTCACGCTCGCTTTGCTCGGTGGCGTGATTGGCGCGGCGGGGGCCTACATCGCCTTCGATGGTTTCACCACCTCGACGATCAACTGGCAGACGTTCAGCCAAGTCGCATTCGCGTTCAAAGTGTCGCCGCAACTGCTCATCCGCGCGATTGTGTGGGCGGCGGTGATCGGGTTGTTCGGCGGCCTTTTCCCCGCGATCCGCGCCGGCCGCATCCCCATCGCCGCCGCGCTGCGGGAAACGTGATGGAGGTTTGCCATTCCCAGGTCGGCGATTCGCGATCGCAAATTGAGGCATTGCGATTGAGGTAGAGGCGGCTGTCTCAGCCGCCTTGGGTTTGGCCGTCGCCATTCTCAGGGCGCGTAGGGACACGCGCCCCTTCCTTCTGATTTCGGGATGATCGGTTCGCCGAGACGCGCAGCTTTGCTCGTGGCGTTTTGGCGTTGAGGTGGCGGCGGTCGTCCCGGACGCCATTCATTCAAATGGCCGTCGGGACGATGTCCGCGACCTTGCCCCGATTCAGAACCACAGAAATATCTTAATTAGGGACAGTCCGGCTTTCGTCCGCGCGTCCAATGCCGCGACGCAGCGGTCGCATGGTGTTTCGTTTTGATGGCGCAATCCGTTACGTGGTAGGCTGCGAGCTGCTGCGAGCTTGCTCGCGCTTCAATCGCGCCAGCAAGCCGCCAGCCTACAAGATACGATTCCAAAACAAAAGACCTTGGGGAAACAGGATGTTCGGTGGCCGATTTTGTACGTGCGCCATCACATCGGAACAGCTTCATTCGAAATCCACTCTCCACGCACCACTACGTCGCGTTTCTGCGCAGAATGTACCTTGGCAAGCGACGGATCACAATGGATCAGCTTCGCTGAGGTATCTTCCAAGATGACCTTCAAACTTCCCGCACGGTCTTGCAGCTTCGTTCACCTTGCGACGTGATCGCGGAGCGCCTGGATTTTTAAAGGGTGCCGACGATGCAAGTTCGCCTAGCACGGTGCCGATTTACCAAATAGAAAAGGCCCGCACCGGAAGATGCGGGCCAACAAAAGACGCTCAAGCGCCGGCTGATTGTTGTAAGGTGTAATTAAGCCGCGCGACGCTGCTCGAGCAGACCGGATTTGAACGCCACGGGAAGCGGGAGAATCGTTTGCGGGCGGAATCGGGCTGCCAACGCCGGACGGCGCATTGAAACCATAGCAATCTCTTCGGTCGCAACAGCGAGCTCGCCCATCGCGTCCGCCGTGCTCTGACGGTAACCCGTGGACGTCGCGAAGTCGTACTCCATGACCGTGCCCAGATATGCGCAAACCCGGCGGAAAAAGTAGGCACCTGCCAAGCCGATCTGGACGAAGCTCATGAACTGGAGCCAGAGCTCTCGTGCGCTAGCACTGCCGATATCCGTCACATGGCACCAACCGGGGGCGAGCCGCGGCATGAGTCCAACAATCGTACCTAGGAAAAGGAAGCCGACCGCGTGTTTGAAATTCATAGTATCAGAGACAGCGCCCGCCATGCCAACGCCCCATTACAACGCGCAACCCGCTGCCAGCTAGAATATTATGAATCAGCCATTCATTCATCAAAGCGAACTTCGCCGCAATCCGCACGACTGCGGATTTGGCGCTCGTGCAAAGCGCGTGATTTGGGGAGAGGAGCAACATGACCTGCCCGGACCGCATTGCCATTCCGTTCGTTCCCCGGGCTTTTTCCCGTCTTAGTCATAAGGGTGACCAACCGCCCTTCCCATTTCTACAGCGATTTCAGCAAAACTGTAGCCGCGTTTTTATTGCCGCGACGAATGGATCAAATGTGGGCGGGGTGCCCTCATCGGCTATACCTCAATTTAGTCTGCTCAAACGTCCCCTAGCTGCGGACGCAGAACGATTTCTTCCACCACCGTTGCGCGCGATAAACGATAGACATCGAGAAACGCTCGCGCCACGTCAGCCGCCGGCATGATCCGTTCAGCGGTAACCCCACTCTTTGCCCACGACGGTGACCACGTCGCGCCTGGATAAACGCAGCACACTCGGATCCCCTGCGTCATCGTCTCGGCGCGGAGCACCTGGGCCAGTCCGGCCACACCGAATTTTGCGGCGGAATAACCCACGCCGTTCGGATAAGCCTGCTGGCCCGCGATTGAGCTCATAAAGAACACATCGCCTCGCCGCCGGTTCATCATCGCGGGAACAAAGGCGCGGGTGACGAGAAACGCGCTGCGCAAGTTCGTCGCAATCAGATCGTCGAACTCCGCCACTGACATCGAAACAAACGGGGCACCCGTGAACTTTCCGGCATTGTTAATGAGCACATCGACGACCCCGAAGCGCTTTCTCACCGATGTCGCGAGCGCGGCAACGGATGCCTCATCGCTCAAATCGCACGGAAAAATCTCAGCCGTTGCTCCCAATTTCGCGCAGCGCCGCGCCACGGCCCGCAAATTGGTCTCGTTCCGCGCCACGAGCGCCAGTCGCACGCCTCGAATCTCCTCCGAAAAAACCCGCGCAATCGCGGCTCCAATGCCCTGCGACGCACCGGTAATCAGAACAACGGGTTTGCTCATTTCGGGAAAGCTGTCGGCAGAAACAACAAGCGCCAACGTCCAAGTCAGCAGACAAGCGAGGCGAAATCCATGAAGTCAGCAGAAAATCCGCCTTTCACTCCTTTGCAGATCACGCTTACGGCATCGTGAGAATGCAGTGATTCGAGATGCGAACACGCGATGCGGAAATCTTTGATTCGTTTATCCGCGTCGAGCTCGCGATAGAGCAGCCGCGCGGCGTCTTCCACGAATTTCAGGTGGGCGCCGTTGAGCTCGGCAAACGCCTGCTCGTCTTCGCGTTTCACCATCACCTGCGTCTCAGTCTGAAGCGCGGCCAAGCAAAGGGCTTGGACATCCTCGATCCAAATTTTTTTGCCCGGCATTTCCTCGAGCACCACACGCGCTTTGCTGCGTTGCGAATGCGGGACACTGTAAACGCCACGCGTGTCGCGCGCGTGTTCAGCCAATTCCGCCGAGCAGGGGCACGCTGACGAATAGACAAAATCAAAGTGGATGAAGCGCCGGTATTCGCCTGAGCGAGTCAGCACGCCCTCGAACGCAACGTCGTAAAACTGGTAGCCTTCCAAGCCGCTCCTCAAGCTCTGATGCAGCATCGGATACGAGAAGCTCACCTTCAGCCGCGCGTCCTTGCTCTTCACGTTCTTCAAGTACGCACAAAGGATTTTCCCCATCCATTCGCCCGTGAAAACCTCGTCCTTGTGATCGTAAAACGATCGCACGATGCGGCTCATGTTGATGCCTTTGAGGTCGGCCTCGAGGGACACCGTCCCGGTGATGCTCGCCTCAAGGGTCAGCACGTCGCCTTTTTTGGTCCGAAATTTCAGCGGCAGCTTAAAATTCGATACTCCAACCTGCTGGATCGGCACATGCGCGCCTTGGATCGCGTCGTATGCTGCCTCCATCATATCGGGCAGCGTTTCGCGGTAAGCGGCGTCGACGGCGAACGTGCGATCGTAAGCGCGCGTGATCCGCGGTGCGGCACCGCTCGCAGAGCGATGCAGATACATTGGCTTTTTCTTGCTCATGTCGTTTTTAAGAAAGGCGCGCTGGTCGGCTGCGCCGGGTTGATTCGCTGATCACGCGAGGTTGGTGACGATAACAACCATTCACCGGCCAGAAAGCCGGGCGTAGCAGCGATGAGGTTCACAAAATCGGTTCCGGTCCGTAGTAGTCCGCGAAGTTACGCGGGGTTTCATAGAGCCGCACGCAATGCAGTTTCCCGCCCGGCAGCACCGGCTCGATCTGCTGCCAGAAAGCGATGACGAGATTCTCCGTCGAGGGGATCACGCCTCGTAGAAAATCGACCTCGTCGTTCAGATTACGGTGATCGCATTTGTCCACAACCGCTTGGTGCAAAATCCGTTTTAGCTCGGCGAGATCCAAGATGTAGCCGGTGTCAGGATCTGGTTCACCGCGAACCGTCACTTCCAATACGTAGTTATGGCCATGCCAGTGCGGGTTGGTGCAGAGACCGTACTGCTTGGTATTCCATGCCTGACTCTTGGTTGGATTGTACAGCCGATGCGCCGAATTGAAATGAACCTGTCGCGTGATGTACACAGTTCCGCTGAGCACGCGTGGGGAGCGAGCAGCGGGTTTGGGACGGCGGGACTTCGCTGGCATGGAGGGTCAGAAGTAGCAGAAAAGCGCTCAGGGTCAATTGCTCCGACCGTAACAGGACAGTGTGGGGCGCAGATCAGGTTTTGGATGGCTCCGAAAGTGGCATGGGCATCCTGCCCGTGGACGGCGCTCCGC
>DAITQE010000155.1:0-7343 GCA_036833235.1 Opitutus sp. | reverse complement strand
ATGTCCTGAATCACTCCTACGAGGAAATCGCCACCGATTTGAACATCAACGTCGGCACGGTGAAAAGCCGCATCGCCCGAGCCCGGGAAAATCTGCGCACGTTGATTGCTGAAACGTGTCCGGAGTTTGCCCCGGGGGCGCCCCAGTCGGAATGGTTTCTGCGGTCCCGTCCGATCTATTCTCGCACGACCGCCGCCGGTGCTAATTAGGAGAACCGTCCGCAGGGGAATCGTGAGATTTCGGGGCGGGCCAGCATGACACATGCATCTGGCACAGCGTGTGGGTGCTGCATCGGGCCGCGCTGCCGCGAACAAATGTACCGATCGCCAAAGAGGTAGGGTTATACCTCATCGCTATTCTGCGCGAACGCGCATCTAATGCTGACCAGACGGACGTTTGGTCTCCTTGCCAAGCGGGCCGATGATTATCATTATGATGAAGTCCCAACGTACCGCATTATCCACCCGTTATCTTGCGGCGCTGCGCACAAATCTTCGTAAAAGGCGCCCGGGAAACAGCGCCAAAGACACGATCGTGCAAGCCATCGTCCCATTCGAATTCGCGAAAACCAAATGACTTCGCTCAAGCAAATCACGATTCTACTCGCCGATGATCACGTGATCGTCCGACAGGGTTTGTGCGCGCTGCTCAACACTGACGGACATTTTTTAATGGTTGGCGAGGCGCGCAACGGACGCGAAGCCGTCGAGATGGCAGCGGCCCTTAAGCCGGACGTCATTCTGATGGATATCGCTATGCCGCTGCTTAATGGCCTCGAAGCCACCCGCCAAATTCTCGCCGCGAACCCGGCGGCTAAGATCATCATTCTTTCAGCCCACAGTGACGACGAATACATTGAGCAGATGAGGCAAGCCGGAGTCTCCGGGTTTCTCGAAAAACAGACATCCGCGGAAATTCTCACCACAGCGATTCGTCAGGTTGCCAAAGGTAGCATCGTATTCAGTCCGTCCATCACAAAGCGACTACGCGATGACCAAAACAAGCCGCGCGATCGTGATGGTTTGTTGAAAGCAAACTCGAGTCGCCTAACCTCCCGCGAAGCCGAGGTGCTGCAACTTGTCGCCGAAGGTCTGGCGAATAAACAGGTGGCAGCAGAATTGAGCATCAGCATCAAGACGGTCGAAAAGCACCGACAGCACTTGATGGACAAGCTCAACATTCATGACACGGCAGGCCTCACCCGCTATGCGATTTCCGCGGGCGTGATCGAGTGCGGTGTGCAGCTGACGATCGTTTAGCCGCGCGATCAGCGGGTCGGTGTAGGTTGCGCGCTCGCCGCACAACTCACCAAAGGGGAAGCGAACGTTGCGCGGCCAGCGCGCCCACCTACCTCCGCACGGACTAAGCCGAATTCTTACAGCTACGATGTGGTAGGACAACGCCCCATATCGAGCCGGGCCGCATCGGCGTACTTTGCTGACCTAGCTTATGAAAAACAAGAAACTGTTAGCCCTGTTCACATGCATCGCAGTTCCCTTTGCCGCGTTCGCTTCTTCCACCGAAGATCGAAAGATCGAAAACGCCGCCAAGGCATCTTACAACTATCACACCGTCCTCGGGAACCACGTTAAGGCAAAGGCCCATGATGGCGTCGTCACACTCACCGGCACGGTCCAAGACAAGGACGACAAAGCGCTCGCCGCTGACACCGTTGAAAATCTTCCCGGCGTTATGAGCGTCAAAAATGACGTCAAGATCGAGCCCAAGTATCCGGAAAAGTCGGACGGCTGGATGGCTTTGAAGATCCGCAGCCGCCTCCTCGTCAAAGGTAACGTGAGTGCCACCAGCACCAAAGTCGCGGTCAAAGACGGCAACGTCACGCTGACCGGAACCGCAGCAAGCCCCGCCCAGAAAGAACTCACGGAGGTTTACGCGAAAGACATCGAGGGCGTACAGTCGGTAAAGAACGACATTGTCGTAAAAGAAGAACCCGCGAAGGACACCACCGTTGGCGAGAAGATCGACGACGCATCGGTGACCAGCCAGGTCAAGTACGCTCTGCTCAGCCACAAGTCGACCAGCGCACTGAAGACCAAGATCACCACGACAGATGGCGTGGTCCGTGTTACGGGTGACGCAAAATCGGATGCAGAGAAGTCGCTTGTGACCAAGCTCGCCTCTGACGTCCGCGGTGCCAAGTCGGTCACCAATGACATGACGGTTCAGAACTAACGCTGCACTGCTCGGAAAGCGGCACCAACTCCGCTTTCCACACATGAGGTCAACGTCTCGTTGACCTTATGCTTTCTCGGCCAGGGGTTCATCCCATCGACTCTGACGCTCCCACTCTCATTCCCATGATCGCCACGCTGTCCTCGCTCTCGACGCCCTCCGCTTCCTGCTACTCCGGATCGAATCTCTATTCGGATCACATGCTCACCAACCTGCTTTCTCTGCACGAAGACATGGCAGTTCAACTACGGACGGACGCAGCGTGCACCAGCGGTCTTCAACCATCCGGCGCCGCAGCTTTTCTAGCTGGCATGCTCAGCCAGCACGAACAAGCGGCCTCGCAGCTTCGCACCCAGCTTAAAACTCATCAGGCAATCACTCACTCCAACCAATCCTCACCATGTTAAGCTACGCCATCACCTTCCTCCTTATTGCTCTTCTCGCCGGCGTGCTCGGGTTCGGCGTCATCGCCGGCACCGCTGCCACCATTGCGAAAGTATTGTTCGTAGTATTCCTCATCCTCTTTGTCGTGTCGCTGCTTCGCGGCCGAACTCCTTCCGCTTGAGCCAACCTGCGTATCCGCATTGGTAATGCCACTGCTCGATCTCGAGCCCACCCAAGTCATTTCACTATGAAAAACAATCAAGGCACCACCCATACGCCCAAGGAACTTCTCACCGAACTGCGTGCACTCGCCGTCGAAGCCGAGACCATGATGGCTGATTCGCTGAGCGAACATTCGGCCGAGGCTCTCGCGAGTCTCCGCGCGCGGTTCGACGCCGCTCACGAGCGATTCACCGACATCTACGAAGGCGCGAAAGAAAAAGTGATCGCCGGAGCGAGGTACACCGACACGAACATTCGCGAAAACCCCTACCAGTCGCTCGCGATCGCTGCCGGCGTTGGCCTCCTGATCGGCGTGCTCGTCGGCCGTCGCAGCAAATAAATGGCTGGACGATATCCTGGAAACCTGGCGCGCGATTTCGCCGTGGGTAAGGGGCGCCGCATTGCCTCTGGGCTCCGTGGATGCGCGCACGGTTTTTCCGCGCATCAAAATTCTTCGATCACTGGCACGCTGGAGCCCGCTGGCATTCAGCGCGCTCCGTGGCGTCGGCTCTCTCCTGGGCCAACTTCACACCGTTGGTCGATAGGGCGAGGTTTGTGCCTCCGGCGAACAGATCAAACGCCCCGCCTGCGGCGCTGCCCGCTCAGACAGCCGGCGGATTATTCGATGAATTCGGCTCGAGCTTGGTCTCTTCAACCGGCGCAGTCGGCTCTTCAGGCGCAGTCGCCGGATCAACCGTCACCGGTTGCTCAGGCTCGGTCAGCACCGATTTCGGCAATGGCTCGGGAGCAGTAGGCTCCGCAGGCGGCGCGACAGTTGTGTCGTCACCGGACACCGGCGAAGGCTCGGACCTGGCGGGCGCTGGTGTCGGAGCCGAAGCGGGAACCTCGGGAAAGTTCTCGGGATCGTGCTCCTCGGCCTCCACCTCTTTCTTGCGGGCCTCGACCATCGGAGGCGGCGCAAAAAGTCGGCCGTCGATAAACTCCGTGACGTAGCCTTCCGTCACCAGCCAGCGCAGATCGCCCTGCATCCGACTGAGCTTGGCGCGTTGGTCGATCGTCAGCACGGGCACAGCCTTCGCGCCTTCAACTGTCGCGGGCACTGCGGGCGCATCGGCTGCAACCGCCGTGTCGGAGGACGCAGCAGCAGGCGCTTCCGCGGCGGCGGCCGGCTTGGCGGCCGGCAGATCGATATGGAGGAAACGGGCCGGCAATTCGCTGGCACGGATCATCGGAGCACCCTCGATAAACGTAATCAGGTTGCTGATACTGTCGGCAAACGTCTGCCCGGGAACGCGGAACTTGCGCTTCACCGCGCAGACGTAGCTCACACCTTTCGAACCCTTTTTAAAGATCGTGAAGTGTTCGCGGCGCAAACGACCGCGCAGGGCGTTGGCCGTATCAAGGGGGAACCGACGCTGACGCTCGAGCGCTCCTTCAATGGCGCGGCTGATTTCTCCGGCGGGCATGGTCTCGAGCAACTTCCCGTGAAACCGCGCGGTCTCGATCGGTCGCACGACTTTGTCCTTCGCATTTGTGAGCAGATAGGAGCGTGCTTCCTCGAACGCATCAAACGTGATCGCGGGCGCCGTTTCGGGCGTGGTGCTGCCTTCCTGCGCCGCGACCTCGGCGACAGCCGCTTCGGTGGCGGGGTTCGCCGGCTCGGTCGCGACTGTGGCGGGCTCCGCTGCAACAGGAGCGGCGGGAGCAGCCGGCTTTGCACCCTGCTTCCACGTATAGCGCGTGGTTTTCTTCATCTTCTCGAGCCATTGCGCGACGACTTCCGGGTCACGCACGGTCTCGATTCGGCTGCGATAAGCTTCGAACGACATCCGACTCACCTTCGCCGCGAAGTGCTGCTGCACGATTTGCGTGTAGCGGTGGTAATTCGGCGGCCCGAGCAACTCGCCCGTTACACCACATCGATTGATGACTTGGAAATTACCCTTCGGCGGATCCACCTCGACATCGGCTAATTCGAAAAAGCGGTTAAGATGATTCGTTAAAACGTGCGAGACGGCGGCTTCTTCGCTCTCGAACGGCAAACCATCCGGCACCGACAGATAGATGGGTTGCTTCGACGTCTCCGAGCCTGGACCGGCGTTCGCGTCACCCATACCGCCAGCCGTTCGCCGAGCGAGCACCACGACAAAACGGTCGGCTTTGCCGATCACGGTTCGCGCGATTTCAAACAACTCGATCGTGCGGCACGAGGAGCGAACGGTTTTCGCGAGCGCGTTGAAACTCGTGTCCTCAGGATAAAATGCGACGCTGAAATACGGACTGTCGTACGGGCCGCGATCCTGCGATTCACTGCGGCTGCCATATCCACCACCGCCATACCGCTGGCCGCCGCGGTCTCCGCCAGCGGGAGCATCGCGACGAGGTCCACCTTGATACTCACGACGAGGACCGCGGTCACCGGAAAATTCGCGGCGTGGGGGCGCATCACCCGTGGGCGCCGCCGTCGGCGCGCCTGCGCCGGGGGAAGGAGCGCCACCGCCTGCGTCGTGGCCCAGCGGCTTGCGGAAGGCGCGGCGATCACGTCGATCGGGCGCACCACCGCCGGGTCCCTCGCGGCGATCAGGACCGTCACGACGCGGCCGGTCGGAGCGATCGCGCTGGTCGCCAGGCGAACTCTTGTCCTGGGTCCACTGGGTACCGAAGCTGAAGCCTTGAAGTTGGCTCAGGTCGAGTTTATTGAAATCCTTCGGGGGATTTTCCTTGGCAGGCGTGTCGTCCATGTAGTCGGAGCGGGCTCAGGCCCGCGGTGTTTGCTAGGCCGTGGGGGCCTGTGATAGTCGAGCGGAGTGTTCACGGGCTCGGAAGTGAGGCAAGCGATTTCCCGGGCGACGTAGCCGACATTCCTCGGCCCGAGCCATCTGATGCAAGCTTCCGATCTCCGGCGGTTACAGAACGGCAAACACTCTGAGAGGTTCCCAACAACGACAAAAGTGGTGCTCGGGACAGGACTCGAACCTGCACGCCTTACGGCACACGCCCCTCAAACGTGTGTGTCTACCAATTCCACCACCCGAGCATTTCCAACAGAGGAAGGCGGACTAAGAGCAATCGCCCGAGCCTTGTAAAGCCCCGAAATCAGCAGGCACGGTCCGGTCGTTCTCTCCTGCTAAAACGCGTCAAGAACGTTGCCGATCCGCCAAGCCGCGGGCCAGCGCCGCGGCAAAGAACGGTCCTTCATAAATCAGGCCCGTATAGACTTGGATCAGGCAGGCGCCTGCATCCAGTTTCTCCGCTCCGCTCGCCGCATCCTCGATACCCCCTACCCCGATGATAGGCAACCGACCCGCTGTCGCTCGGGAAATGTAATTGATGATTTCCGTCGAGCGTCGGCGCAACGGCCGGCCACTCAGCCCGCCGGCCTCGGTTACCTTCGCAAAACCCGCGGGTCGCGCCAGGGTCGTGTTCGTAGCTATGATGCCATCCAGCCCAAACTCGAAGATTGCTTCCATCACGACATCGATTTGCCGAAAGTTAAGGTCGGGTGCGATTTTCAACAGCAACGGCACACGCCTGGCCCGCTCACGGTTGGCCTTGCTGACGGCTCCGAGTAATTCGCGAAGGCGGTCCTGATCCTGCAATTGCCGCAACCCGGGGGTGTTCGGGCTGCTGACGTTCAATACCACATAGTCCGCATAGTCCGCCAGTCGGCCAAAGCTGGTAAGGTAGTCCGCCGTGGCGTGTTCGATCGGCGTCACCTTGGTTTTGCCAAGATTGATCCCGAGTGGGATCCGTCGCTGGCCAGCTTTTGGCCGTCGCGCCAGGAGCGCTGCCACGGCTTCGGAACCGCGATTATTAAAACCCATCCGGTTAATAACCGCGTGCTCGGCAGGATAGCGAAACACACGGGGACGATCGTTACCTGGCTGCGCTTGGGCCGTAACGGTCCCGATCTCAACGTGGCCAAATCCCAGCGCAGCGACCGCAGGCCAGGCGGTGCCGTTTTTGTCAAAACCCGCCGCAAGCCCTACCGCATTGGGGAACTTCAACCCGAACGCCTCAACGGGCCGCGACGAATAGGCAGGCAGCTTCGTCACCATTTCGAGCAACCGGCAAACCGGCGCCACCTTCGCCAAAATCGTCAGTGCGCTCACTGCCAACTCGTGCGCATGCTCCGGATCAAGTTTGAACAGTCCTTTCCGTACGATTCGTTCGTAAAATAGCCCCATGGTCGCGCGAGAGTGAAAACGGAGACCCAAAAAGCAAGTGCACGGAAAATTCTAACCCGCCGCGCATAAGGGTTTTTCTACTCGGAAACATGTTCGGCATCGCGTTGTCAGGTTCGGACCTTTTTGTGCTTGTTTTTTCAACCTCCCCTCGCACGCTGCGCAAAAAATCACACCCCTTTTTATAAATGGCTAAAGCAACTTCAACTCTCGACTGGTGCATCGTGCGCCTCGGCGACGATCACAACTGGTGGGTCAATGAAACAAGCGACCCCATCCGCTGGGACGTAGATGGCCTGAGCATCATTGATCCGCGTCAACTTTCCCACCTCGTAGATCTCGTCGATCCGCTGAGGGACTACGGTTTTGATCAGGACTTGATGGAGCGCGCCTTCATCT
>DAITQE010000154.1:0-7346 GCA_036833235.1 Opitutus sp. | reverse complement strand
CGTGGTGAGCACGCATGCGTTCGAGCAGCTCGGCCGCAGGCAAACCGGTCGTCGCCTGCTCGCGGCGGAGCGTGACGTCGGCGATGGAGAGCGAGGATTCGCGGCAGCACTTCAGGAGCGAAGCGGCCGAGTCAAAATCGTAGGAGGCTTCGCTCACGGCAGGGGAGCGAGCAACACGACTCGCGTCATATCCGGAAGTTGAGCAGCGTCGCGGGCGATGGTCGACGAGGGCGTGTCGTCGATCTCGATCACTGTGAGCGCCGCGCCGCCGCGCGTTTTGCGACTGGTCGTGCTCGCGACGATGTTGAGCGAGTTCTTGGCGAACAGCGCCGTGAGCGCCGCCAGAAATCCAGCGCGGTCGGTGTGCCAGCAGACGAGCGTGGGGCGCGATGCGCTCACGCTGACCGGATGACCATCGATCGCACTAATTGCGATGCTCCCGCCGCCGACCGACGCTGCGACCATCGCGAGTAGTCGTTTGGCCGACGCGACTTCGATCTGGACGGAGTTGGGATGAGCTTCGTCGCCGAGATCGATTGCGGCGAACTCGAACCGCAGGCCGAAAGCTTGGGCGCGTTCGAAGGAGCGCGGAAGGGTTTCGCTGTCCGGTGCATCACCAAGAATTCCGGCGACGAGGGCGAGATCGGTGGCGTGACCCTTGCCGGTCGCGGCGAAGGAGCCGTGCAACGCGAAGCGGACATGCGTCGGGACATCGTCGAGGAGACGGCGGGCGGCAAGACCAATGCGCGCAGCTCCGGCGGTGTGCGAACTGGAGGGTCCCACCATGACGGGTCCAATGACGTCGAAGGCGGATAAAACTACGCCAGCCATCGATCGAGATTCGCGGTGACGAATGCGTCGTCGACGAGCCACGGATAATTCCGCGTGACGCGGTCGAGCTCGGTGGCCTGGCCGGGCGAGAGCTGCTCATGCGGGTCGAGGCAGGCGGTCGTCTCGAAAATTCCCTGACGGCGCAGGACTTCGTGAATGCCTGAGAGGCAGCCGGCAAAACCATGCGCCGGATCAAAGACGGCGGCGTTCGCGTCGGTCAGCGCGACGTTGCGCGTGAGCCACTCCGCGGCGAGATGCTTCCTGCTGCGCACGCGTTTGATTTCATCGAGCAAGGCGACGGCGCGTTCCGTCCACACGCCCCATTGGCCGAGGAGACCTCCGACGATATGTCGCGTCCGCTGTTTGCCGGCAGGAAACGGCGTGAGGAGATCGGTAATGATCGCATCGTCGTTTCCGGTGTAGAGGGCGACGTCGTCGCGGCCCAAATCGACGACGGCGCGGACGACGTCGAGGGTTTGGTAGCGATTGAACGGCGCGATCTTGATCGCGAGGACGTTGGGAATCTCGGCGAACTCCCGCCAGAAACGGTAGCTGAGAAGCCGTCCGCCGACGGACGGTTGCAGATAAAATCCGATCAGTGGGAAATCACGCGCGACGCGCGCACAGTGCCGGAGGATCGCGCTCTCGGGATCCTTTTTCCACGCGCCGAGGCTGAGCAGGCCGGCGTCGTAATCGTGACGCCGGGAGATTTCTACTTCGGCGAGCGCTTGCGGCGTGCGTCCGCAAAGTCCCGCGATCCGGATCAGCGGTTTTCGCTTCAGCGGCTTCCAGGAGGACATCGTCTCGGCGGCGAGCGCCAGCACCGGCTCGAACAGGCCGTGCCTGGCCTCGCGGATTTCAAACTGGGTGGAGTGAACGCCGACGGCGATGCCACCGACTCCGGCATCGAGGTAGTAGCGGACCACGGCGCGCTGACGCCGCTCCTGCCAGCGCCGGCGGCGGTCGAGCGCGAGCGGCAGCGCCGGAATGGCCTGACCCGCGAGGAGGTGGGCGCGCGTGCCTGCGGGAGAGTTCATGCCCGCAAGTGGGCGGCGGGAAGGACGGGGGAGCAAGACGTGGGGTGCCAACACAGTTTTCCGATCGGCCGCCTCGGCGCGGAAGCGGACTACAGGAGCGCGAAGTTATCCGTCAGTGACACGGAAAGCCCAGGTGCGACCAGACATTCTTCTCGCGACCGCCTCGCGAACGGATGAATGCGGCTCATCGCGAGATGCTTCATTTGAAAAGATGTCATTCGCGAGGGATCACGGGCGGACGGTGTGCGTTTTGCTGAGAGTCCCGGCAACCGCAGCGATAAATTTCGCCACGCGGCCACACACCTATGGTCAATCGTGATTACATGAAAGAAATTGGACTCTCATCCCACACGCCGAGGCTGGCGCGCGTACCGACCTACGCGGTTCTCGCCATGATCCTGGCGGGGATCAGCGTTACGATCGCGCACGTCGCCAGAACAGCACCGGTGCACGCGCATGCAGCGAAAGCGCCCGCGCCCGCTCGTGTCGCTTCGGCACAGCGGTAGGCCCGTTCTTCTTTTTCTTCCAAAAGTAGCTCCCGATCTCCGAGCGGGCGGCACGAAGTCGGCTGCAGTTTTTTAAACTGCTTCAGCCGATCGTGGGGGTTCGTTCATTGGTCCTTCGGCGCGCTATGGACGTTTTTTCCGGGCCGACCTTATAAAATTTCGTCCGGTTTAGGTCGATCGCGCCCGCGTAGTCCGGGCCGGTGTGGTCCAGGCACAGCTGTCGCGCGTCGGGAGGATTTCGGTAAGCCCCAGCTCTCAAAAAAAAGCCGCGCGCATCGAGCGCGCGGTTTTTTTTGCAGGAGTTGGAGGTTGCATTCGCAGCCGAAACGTCACGCGAAGGTTGCCTGTGTTCCGGCGCGGTAACATCTCGGCGACGGGGGCTCATTTCAATTGCGGCGGCGGTGCGGCGGCGGTTTTCACATCCGCGATGCGCGGTCCCTTGCACTCCGCATGGGCGCGCAAGCGTTGAAATCGAAATCAATCAGAACCCGTCCTCCCCCCATGAAGTCTCGTCACACTATTCTCTCGCTGCGGGCCTGTGCCTGCGCCGCCGCTGCTCTGGTGGCCCACCAATCCGTTTCCGCCGCATCCCTCGAACGGATCGGAAATGTTTTCTACATCATGCTGGAAAACCACAATTGGATTCAGCCGAACGGGAACGTGGATCCTGCGACCACCACGATTCAACAAATCAAGGGCAACCCCGCGGCTCCATTCATCAACAGCCTCATCGATCCAAACAGCCCGATGTCGGCCGACGTCTCGTATACGAATCGTTGCTATAACCCGCTCGCCACTCCGTCGGGTCTCAACCCGAGCATCCATCCTTCGGAGCCGAACTACATCTGGCAGGAAGGCGGCAGCAATTTCGGGGTGACCAACGACTCTGATCCGTACAAGGACGTGGCCGATCCCGCGGGAAATGTTTTCGATCACCCGACCATCAGCGGACTCCTGCAATCGATCGGGTTTTCCTGGCGCTCGTACCAGGAAGGCATCGATCTCGTCCCGAGCGCCGGCACCGTCAATCACCCCGCGCCGAACAGCCTGACCAATGAGGTTGCGCCGGCCGACCAATGGACCGTGCCGCTCTCGAGCTTCAACGGCACCTCGCCCTTGTACACGAATCCTTACAACGGCAGCCATCAGTACAACTTTGCCGCGAAGCACGACGGTCAGCTTTTCTTCACGGACGCGAACGGCGGCACCGTTACCACGGGTGACTCCACGACCTCGAACCCCCAGTCGCTCAACTACTCGCCATTGGAAATGTTGCAGCACGACCTCGATCGGAATTCGGTCGCCAAATACAACGTGATCACGCCTGACCAATTCAACGACATGCACAACGGCCTGACGGATGGTTTCACGTACCACGGTATCCACTACACCGGCGATTCAGCCAAGATCGCGGAGGGCGACAACTTCCTGAGCATCGTGGTCCCGATGATCATGGCGTCGAAGGCCTACAAGAACAATGGCATGATCGTGATTTGGAACGACGAGACGGAGAAGCAGGACAGCACCGATCTGACCCCGAACGATTTCCAGCACAGCTCGACGGAGATCATCATTTCGCCGCGCGCCAAAGGGCACGCCTATCACAACGACGAGATCACGTACACGCATTCGTCGGACGTACAGACGTTGCAGCAGGTTTTCCCGATCGGTCCGAAGCAGGGTCACCCGTTCCTCGGCCAGACCACGGAGGATGCGGCGGGCAACCGCGATTACTCGGATATGTTCGCCGGCAACCGCGGACATAACAACTGAGCACGCACGCCGAGAGCTGAGAGTCGGCACTAGAAAGGTAAGGACGCCTCTCCGAGGCGTCCTTTTTTTTTGCAGAGTGCGAACGCCGAAAAGGAGGCCTCGAAGAGCCGGCCTACCGCACGGTCCTGAGCCGTCTGCGTGTCGGCTGTCCAGGCAGGCCGGAAGTGCGATGGCGAGATTCTGAACCATGACGGATCTTTTTTTGCGGTCCATTAACAGTGGGCGTGGCCAAGCTTGGGGTGGAACCTAACGGTGGCTGGCGTGACGGATTAAGCCAAACATTGCGGTCCAGGGCAAAGAGCTGAGAGTCCAGAGCAGAAAGATGTGAACTCGAAACGATCCAAAGTTCCTGGCGCAACGCGCGGATTCCCGAGCTCTCAACTCTGGGAAAACTTGGCAAAACGCCCCGTCGGAATTCAGACGGGCGCATCTGCCGGTTGGCAGTGGACCTGTAGGGTCGTCGCTTGCGACGACCGCGGCCTTCGCAAGCGAATGCCCTACATTCGAACCGACAACTCGGAGATGCGCCCAATTCAGACCATTGGGTGGTTTTGCGCTCGACTCTCAAAACTCAACTCTCAACTGCAACGTTCCCGCTAAGACCTTATGCGCCGTATACCCTTCTCTCCTAAGCCCCTCGAAATCAGCGCCCGCGAGTGGGTCCGCGTCCTGTGTTTGGCATTAATGCTGGCGTCGCCGCCGGCCTTCGCCGCCGACACGCCTGTGCCGACGACCGATGCTGCTGCCGCAACCCGCCCAGCGCCCAGTGATGTGGACGCGATCGTTTCGACGAAACCGATGGAGTTCGAGGCCGAGGGCACGGGGGTGCATGGGCAACTCGTCGTCGCTCAGGAGATTCTCAGCCCCGATACCCGCAACGATCTGATCTACACTATCACGGACGAGCCGCTGCATGGTCGGGTGGGGCTAGCGGGGGGCGGCGATGAGGCTGATTTCTTTAAAAACAAGACGGCTCGCCTCGGCTATTTCGCATATCGACCGCAGGAGGATTACGAGGGCGAAGACT
Organism: Opitutus sp.; assembly: GCA_036833235.1. GTDB lineage: Bacteria > Verrucomicrobiota > Verrucomicrobiia > Opitutales > Opitutaceae > Opitutus. Next base: position 2,172 of record DAITQE010000154.1, on the reverse strand, counting down.
CGTTTGCCTACACCGTGCGCAATGAAACGTCGGGCCTCATGTTCAAGAATACGGTTGTGATCACGGTGAAGCCGCCTCCGCCGGTGATGCTGCCGAAGCTCGAGGTCGGCGCCAGCCGGGAGCGCTCCATGAACGTCCGCGGCGTCTCGCTCACGACGCGCCCGAATACACCGGTCGCATACAAGGTCCCGAGTCACGAGGATTTCATGTCGCCGGCCGACCGCATCGGCATCGCCGAGCCAAAGGTCGCATACCTGCTGGACGACAAGGCGAAACCGCAGAACGGCACGGCCAAGCTCGATCGCGCCACGGGCCAGCTCACCTACGAGCCCGATCCGGGCTTCATCGGCGAGGATCATTTCAAATACTACTCGGTGGACGAAGCCAACCCGCAGCTCGGCATGGAGAATGTCGTGTCGGTCAACGTCGAACCGATCCGCAAGGTGAAGCATATGACGGTTGATCGCTCCCGCAGCCGTGAGGTCGACCTCGTGTTCGTCATCAACAATTCGCCCTCGATGGCCGCGCACCAGAGCCGCATCGCAGCCGACCTGAGCCGGTTTCGGCAGCTCTTCCACACGCGCGATCTCGACTACCGCATTGGGGTGCTCACGACCGATTTCGTGGACGCGGATCCGGACCGCCCGCACGACGATCAGTCGTATTTCAAAGAGGTCCGCTCCGTGCAGCTCGACAAGCAGGGCAATCCCGTGCTCGACCGCCGCGGACGCCCGAAGCAGGTGACCAAGCGCGTCGCGAGCAACGGCACGCTTGTGACGCTTCCGGTCATGGATCAGCCCTGGATCACTCCCCAGACGCCGGACAGCATCTTTGCCGAGCTCGTGAAGGTTGGCACGAATGGCGATAGCAACCGCACGGCGTTCACCGCTGTATATAATTTCGTCGCGGGCTATTATAACAAGCAGCACGCGTTCCTGCGACCCGACGCGACCACGATCGTGGTTTTCTTCATGGATGAGGAGGAGACGCGCATGGCCGTATGGAAGGATAAAAATGACGGCCCGCCCAAGGCCGAATGGATCGAAAACGGCAAACTTCCCGACCTGTTGAAACAATACAACGCGCGCAATCCGCAAAAACGCCAGACGCTCGATGGCTATATTAATTATTGGGTGTTGCGTCCCTTCATCATCGCCAAAGGCAACAAGCGCGGAAAGCTCGAGATCGACGCGGTGGTGGCGCCCAACAACATCTCGCACCGGCGCGCCGCCGAGCTCACGGGCGGCACCGTGCTGAACATCGAGTCTGATTTCTCGGGCCCGCTAGCCGCGCTCGGCGATCGCATTGCCGACACCGTCGCGGTCGCGCTCGAGCCGGTCGATGCCGGCGCGACGTTCTACAAAAAGAGCCTCCGCGTGCTGGTCGATGGGCAGGAGGTGCGTCCCGATCCGCAAAACGGCTACGTGTACGACGAGCTCACGCACAGCATCCGCTTCCAGGGCACCGCCAAGAAGAAGGCTTTCCTCGCCAAGATCGACATCACTTACGAGGAGCACATGTGAAGATTTCGCCTGCCGCTTATGAAAAAGATCAACAGCACTAAAAAGGAATTGTCGCCGGAGCGCCGTGCAGAGCTGCTCGCAGGATTGAAAACCCGTTTTGAGAAAAACATGCACCGCCACAAAGGCCTCGAATGGGGTGAAGTAGAAGCAAGGCTGGCAGCGAGTGCGGAAAAGCTATGGTCACTCGACGAAATGGAGAAAACGGGCGGTGAACCGGATGTCGTTGGTCAGGATAAAAAAACGGGCGAGTACTTCTTCTTTGACTGTTCCGCGCAAAGTCCCGAAGGCCGCACCAGTCTATGTTACGACCGGGAAGCGCTGGATTCCCGGAAAAAATTTAAACCAAAAAATAGCGCGATGGATCTGGCCGCGGCCATGGGCATCGAGCTGTTGAGCGAAGAACAATATCGAGAGCTGCAGCAACTAGGCGAGTTCGACACGAAATCGTCGAGCTGGCTGAAGACACCGGCGGAAATTAGAAAGCTCGGCGGCGCCATCTTTGGCGATCGCCGTTTCGACCGGGTCTTCGTGTATCACAACGGTGCCGAGTCCTACTATAGCGGCAGAGGGTTCCGCGGTTCGCTCAGGGTTTAACCTGCATATTTCACACTCCAACGAGCAAAACCTTTGGGCCACAGAGGACACGAAG
>DAITQE010000153.1:0-7354 GCA_036833235.1 Opitutus sp. | reverse complement strand
CACGTAGTGCGGTCAGCCTGACCGCGCTGAACACCGGCAGGCTGCCCGTGCTACGGGGCTCCGGCCCCCGAGCAGACGGCCAGGAGCCCGGTGCCACTTTTCCAGGCCGGCATTTTACTGCGTCGAGAAACGATAGAGGATCGTTTGTCGGTAAACTTCACCCGGTTTGAGCGTTGGCGGCGGGAACGTGGACTGATTCGGTGAATCGGGAAATCGCTGCGGTTCGAGCGCCAGCCCGGTTCGGAACGGATACGTTGCACCGCCTTTTCCTTTGGTGGTGCCATCGAGAAAATTGCCGGAGTAAAATTGCACACCGGGCTGATCACTCATGAGCTCCACGACCCGGCCGGATTCTGGTTCGTGCAACCGTGCAGCCAGTCGCAGGCCCGTGGTTGGGTGCAACACCCAGCAGTGATCGTAACCATTGCCTAATTCGAGCTGTTCATCGGGGTCACCAATGCGATCGCCCACCCGTCGGGATTGCCTGAAATCGAACGGAGTGTTGGCGACTTTTCGCCGTTCACCCGTGGGGATTAGCCCCGCGTTGACAGGTAGCATCTCATCGGCCGCCAGCATGATCTCGTGGCCAAGAATCGCTTTTGTCGGATTGCCGGTGAGATTCCAATACGTGTGGTTGGTAAGATTGACGACCGTGAGCTGATCGGTGGTCGCTTCGAAGTCCATCACGAGTTCGTCTTTTTCCGTCAGCCAATACGTGAGTTTCACGGTCAACTCGCCGGGATAACCTTCTTCACCGTCCGGACTGACGCAGCTCAGTTCGATGCCGCATGCGTCCGGCCTTTCGACCACGCGACCGGTCCACATCTTCTGATCAAATCCGGCGGCACCGCCATGCAAGCTACATGCTATTCCGTTTGGCGTATTATTCGTGGCGAGGGTGTACGTCTTGCCGGCGAGTATGAACTTGCCGTTCGCGATGCGGTTCGCGAAGCGGCCGACCGTCGCGCCGAAGTACGACGAGTTGTGCAACCAGCCAGCGAGGTCGTCAAAGCCGAGCGTCACATTGGCGAGCTTGCCGTTTCGATCGGGCGTTTCGACGGTGGCGAGCATTGCGCCGTAATCGAGCACGGTGACGCGCAGCCCGTGAGGGTTGGTGAGCGTATAACATGTGACGGCGCGTCCGTCCGGGAGCGTGCCGTAATTTGAAACAAGGGTGGCTGCGGGCATGATCGTTACGACGAAGAGACCAGCCGTCGCAGTCCAGATTTTTTCAGGAAAACAACGTCGAGTGGTCTGCGCAGGCGCACGGGAGAGCTGAGCCGACTCCGACATCCATTTTGCCCCTTTTGCGGCTACAATTCCGAGGTCGGGCGCGATCGGTTAAGACAATCAATTAATCCCCCTGCGCTCCGAGACGGGGTTACTAAGATACGTATTTTCTTGTTCCCGATTTGCCAGACATCATACAAGCAGTCGTTGGGGGCTCTCTCGTTCGCCGATTTCGAGCGCAAGGTCGGGGCCACTGTTTTTAGTCATGCTTTCCACCACACCGCCGATTCCGAAACGCCTGCCCTCGTTGACTCAAAAGGTTGTTGAGCTGCTGGCGGCGCGTGTTTCCGCCGGCACGATCAAGCCCGGTGAGCAGTTGCCCACGGAAAGCGAAATCATGCGCGAAATGGGCGTGAGCAGAACCGTCGTGCGCGAAGCGATTTCCCGGCTCCAGGCAGGCGGGTTGGTCGAGACGCGGCGCGGAATTGGAACGTTTGCATTGAAGCCGCGAAGTGACGCCGGCTTTTACTTGGATCCTGCGGGGATTATCACGTTGGAGGATGTCGTTTCGGCTTTGGAATTGCGCATTAGCTTGGAGACGGAAACCGCTGGTCTGGCGGCATTGCGCAGGACGGATGAACACTTGCGACGGATGAGCGATCATTTGCTCGCCTTCAAGAGCAGCGTCGCGAATTCGGGGACCGCCATCAATCCCGACTTCGAGTTTCACCTCGAGGTCGCGCGTGCGACGGGGAATCGCTATTTCGTGGAAATTCTGACGCATCTTGGCGCGACCGTCATTCCGCGGGCGCGGATCGATTCCGCGCGCTTGAGTCATGATGAATTGTCCGAGTACCTCGCGAAGGTTCACCGCGAGCATGAGAACATCTTCGACGCGATTTCTGGTCGCGATGCGGAGACCGCTCGTGGGGCGATGCGAACGCACCTGAGTAACAGTCGAGAACGGCTCCGCCGCGCATTCGAGGCGGCGAAGGCATTCAAGAGTAAGTGACGCGGTTTGAGGTTCACAGGGTTTCTCGCGCTCTACTTATACGATGTCTGACAGGATAGGCATTAAGGATCCATGAGTTCTCAAACCATCAACGATCGCCTGAACTCGGATCGCGCTGCGGCAAACGGACCGGCGAGCCGCGTCCGTTTCGGAATCGTGGGAATGTTGTTTCTGGTCAGCACGATCAACTACGCCGACCGCGCGACGCTGTCGATTGCGGGAGATCCGATCGCGAAGGAATACGGGCTCAATCCCATCGCCATGGGTTATGTTTTTTCCGCCTTTGGTTGGGCTTATGTCATTGGGCAACTGCCCGGCGGATGGTTGCTGGACCGCTTCGGCTCAAAGCTTGTTTACGGACTGAGTTTGCTGACGTGGTCCACGTTTACATTGCTCCAGGGATTTCTCGGATTTTTTCACGGCGCGGTCGTTGTAACCGGTTTGTTCATACTCCGGTTTTTTGTCGGACTGGCCGAGGCCCCATCATTTCCGGCGAATGGGCGGATTGTGGCCGCCTGGTTTCCGACATCGGAACGAGGGACAGCGTCGGCTTTTTTCAATTCCTCTCAATATTTTGCCTTGGTGATTTTTTCACCGGTCATGGGGTCGATCGTCCATCAATTTGGCTGGCGTCAGGTGTTCTGGGTCATGGGCAGCTTGGGAGTCGCAGCGGGCGTCGCATGGTTTCGCGTCATTTACAGCCCCCACGAGCATCCTCGCATCAATCGCGCAGAGCTTGCGTACATCGAACGAGGCGGAGCGCTCGTCGCGCTTGACCGTCATACAACCTCCACTACACCGCCGCCACCGAAATGGGCTTACGTGAAGGAACTGCTCTGCAACCGAATGCTCGTCGGAATCTATCTCGGCCAATATTGCATCACGACGCTCACCTATTTTTTTCTGACGTGGTTTCCGGTGTATCTGGTCAAGGAGCGCGGGATGTCGATTTTGAAGGCCGGCTTCGTCGCTTCGCTGCCGGCGCTGTGTGGCTTTATTGGCGGACTATTGGGCGGGATGGCTTCCGATTTTATGCTGCGGAAAGGCTATTCGCTGACCCTCGCGCGCAAGGCGCCGATCGTCGCAGGGATGCTGCTTTCGATCAGCATGGTGGCGTGCAACTACACCAGCTCGGAGACGTTGGTCGTGATCATCATGGCGGTGGCGTTCCCGATCTACCGCACCGACTGGCGCCCGATCATCATGGCGCTCGCGTTTTTCGGCAAGGGCTTCGGTGCGCTGGGCTGGGCGGTCGTCTCGGATACATCGCCCAAGGAAATCGCGGGCTTGAGTGGTGCGCTGTTCAACACATTTGGAAATGTGGCCGCGATCACCACGCCGATCGCAATCGGCTATATCGTCGGTATCACCGGTTCCTTTACGGGCGCTCTGGTCTTCGTTGGCGTCAATGCCTTGGCGGCCATTTTTTGCTACCTGGTGCTCGTCGGCGAAATCAAGCGCGTGGAACTCGCGCGTCCGGCTGCCGCTTAGGCTAACGCGCTTTATCATTATGCCGCATTCCTCATCCTCGACGCAGGGACCTGACGTGAAGGCAAATCTCCCTTCCGAGGCATCCCGCGCACCGGTCATCACCGAAATGAGCGTGATTCCTGTCGCGGGTCACGACAGTATGCTGCTGAATCTCAGTGGGGCGCACGCGCCATTTTTCACGCGCAACATTGTCCTGTTGAAAGATAGCGCCGGGCACATGGGTGCGGGCGAGATCCCCGGCGGCGAAAAAATCCGCGGCGTACTCGAAGAGTGCCGGCCGTTCGTGATCGGCCAGTCAATCGCGCGATATAACGAGCTGCTTTCAACCGTCCGGAAACGTTATGGCACGTTCGACCGCGGAGGCCGCGGATTGCAGACGTTCGATCTGCGCACGACCGTTCATGCTGTTACCGGCCTCGAATCGGCGCTGCTCGATCTACTCGGTCAGTTTCTCGGTGTGCCAGTGGCCGCGCTGCTTGGAGAAGGCCAGCAACGCGCCTCGGTCGAAATGCTGGGCTATCTTTTTTTTGTGGGCGATCGTCGAAAATCGGCACTGCCGTACCGTGAAGGAACGACCGGCGACGACTGGATGAGAGTGCGCGATGAGGAGGCGCTGACTCCGGACGCCATTGTTCGCCAGGCGGAAGCGGCTCACGCGCGCTACGGCTTCAAAGATTTTAAACTCAAGGGCGGCGTGTTTTCCGGTGAGGTCGAGATGGAGGCGATCGCCAAGCTCGCGAAGCGTTTTCCCGACGCTCGCATCACGCTCGATCCCAATGGGGCGTGGTCATTGGACGAAGCGACCTATCTTTGTCGCGGACGCGGCGACATGCTCGCGTATGCCGAGGATCCATGTGGCGCCGAGAATGGCTACTCCGGGCGCGAGATTCTCGCGGAATTTCGCCGGGCGACCGGACTACCGACGGCGACCAACATGATTGCGACGGATTGGCGTGAGCTGCGTGATGCGATCCAGTTGAACGCGATCGATATTCCGCTCGCTGATCCGCATTTTTGGACGATGCGCGGATCCGTGCGCGTGGCGCAGCTATGCGATGCTTGGGGACTCACGTGGGGTTCTCATTCGAATAATCATTTCGATATTTCGCTGGCCATGTTCACGCATGTCGCGGCGGCCGCTCCCGGAAAAATCACGGCGATCGACACCCACTGGATCTGGCAGGATGGACAGCGCCTGACGAAAAAACCGCTGCAGATCGTGGACGGCTGCGTGGCCGTGCCGACGGCACCCGGCCTTGGCATCGACGTCGATCTTGAGCAGCTCGAAAAAGCCCACGCGCTCTACCAGAAACAAAATCTTGGCGGACGAGATGACGTGAAGGGAATGCAATGCCTCATCCCCGGCTGGGCATTCGATCCCAAGAAACCCTGCATGATACGATGAGGCCGAAATCCGAAAACGCGCATGAGCCCACGGGCTTTCGCTTCGGTGGTGCGATTCGTCTCGGCGTAGGCCGCGAGCTTGCTCGCGCTTCAACCGCGCCAGCAAGCTGGCGTCCTACGTGTCAGGCTCCAAACAAAGCGCCGCGATGATTTCTGGAAACGCTGATAGACGCTAATTTTCGCTAATCCGCATCAGCAAAGATTAGTGCAGATCAGTATTCCAAAAATGTTTTTTCAAAATTTTCAACGACACTCATGACAAAGAAACTCAGTATTGGATTTATCGGGACGGGCGTAATGGGCCGAAGCATGGCCGGTCATCTGTTGAAGGCCGGGCACACGCTGCACGTTTACAATCGCACGCGGGAAAAAGCGCAGAGTCTGTTGAATCAAGGCGCGCAGTGGTGCGACACGCCGGCGGCGGTTGCCGCGGCAGCCGACGTTGTTGTCACGATGGTCGGATTCCCCGCAGACGTGGAGGAAATCTACCTTGGCCCGTCCGGCCTGCTCGCGTCGGCCAAACCCGGCGCGATACTCGTCGATATGACGACGTCGAGTCCCGCGCTCGCGGAACGCATCGCGACTGCGGGAGATAAGCGGCAACTCGCCTGTCTCGATGCACCGGTTTCGGGCGGCGATCTTGGCGCGCGCGAGGCCCGCCTCGTCATCATGGTGGGCGGAAGCGAGCGGGCCTTCGACGAAATGACGCCGATCTTCGAACTGCTCGGAAAAAATGTCCGCCGTCACGGTGGTCCCGGCGCCGGTCAGCATTGCAAGATGGCGAATCAGATCGCGGTCGCGGCGAGCATGCTGGCGTGGGTGGAAGCGCTCGCCTATGCCAAGAAAGCAGGCCTGGATCCGGCGCGAGTGTTGGAGAGCATCGGCGGCGGCGCGGCGGGCAGTTGGTCGATGACGAACCTCGCACCGCGGGCACTGAACGGAAATTTCGCGCCAGGATTCTACGTGAAGCATTTCCTGAAAGACATGCGCATCGCCCTCGACGCGGCGGCAGAGATGAAACTCGAACTGCCAGGCCTGGTTTGCGCGAAAAAGCTCTACGATCAGGTGGCTGCGCGCGGTTGGGAGAACGACGGCACGCAAGCGCTCTACAAACTCTATTTCAACGCATGAACTCCTCTTTACGTCTGCGTGCCCGCGTGCTCGCGCGCGAATGGCTGGGTGGCACGTTTATCAATCTCGGCTCTTCGCTCACCGCCGAGATCGCCGCGCGGGCCGGATTCGAATGGCTGCTGCTCGATTACGAACACGGCCCAGGAGGAGAGGAGACGCTCCTGCATCAGTTGCAGGCCATCAGCGGCACCGGAACGGCGGCGATCGTGCGTATCGCGGCAAATGAGACGCCGCGTTTCAAACGGGTGCTCGATCTTGGCGCCGATGGCGTGATGGTGCCTTACGTGAACAGTGAAGCCGAGGCGCGCGCCGCGGTGGCTGCCTCGCGTTTTCCGCCCCTCGGCGTCCGGGGAGTTTCGAAGTTCAACCGCGCTGCCGGTTTCGGTCAGGATTTCGAACAGGCGTATGCGCACAGTCACGAGCGCTTGGTGGTGATTGCGCAGATCGAGACACCGGAAGCGCTGGCGAACCTCGATGCCATCGCCGCGGTGGACGGCATCGATGTGCTCTTTCTCGGTCCGCTCGATCTCAGTACCAATCTCGGAATTCCGTCCCAGTTCGAGCATCCTCGGTTTCTGGCGGCGCGCGCTCAAGTCGCCGACGCCGCTCGGCGAAACGGCAAGGCGGCGGGAATTCTGCTCGCCAACGCCGAGCAGATTCCGGCGACGCGGCACGAAGGCTACACGGTGATTGCGTTGGGTTCGGATGGCGGCGCGGTGGTCACCGGCTTACGGCAAAACGCCGCGACGCTGCGCGAGCATTCCTCCACAGATACGGCTAGACGCGCTGCGGTCTGACCTTGGGAGTCGCGGTACGCTGGATTTTGGGCATGGGTCTCCGCGTAGAAGCCTTCTGTCATCTCCTGTTCGAGACGACCGGTTTCAGCTTGGTCCGTTGCGTTGGCAAGCTGACGAGCTAGCTGGCAAGCATATCTGGAGACATCGGCTGAGCGGCTAAGAACAACCGGAGACCGACGGCATTTGCCGCCTTGCTCATCGAGCTAAGTGTGATGGAGGTATTTCTTTTCAGAGGGGCGCATCTCCGGGTTGTCGGTTCGAATGTAGGGCCTTCGCTTGCGAAGGCCGC
>DAITQE010000152.1:2211-7374 GCA_036833235.1 Opitutus sp. | reverse complement strand
CGAGTGGAACAACCACTCGCTCACGCTCGCAGCTACGGGTGAATTCGAATTAAGCGGAACGGATTGGGGAGTTCTGGCCTTGGGAGGATTATGACGGAGCATTTCGCGTATTGAGTCGGACCGTGAGCGCGGAATAGTCGGCGCCAACAAAATCAATCATGGCTTCTCCTTCCACTTCTCACGTCGAACCGTTCATCGCCCCGGAGACTGTGATGCGCGAGTTCACTGTCCGTGCCGTGGTCACCGGCGCGATTCTCGGCCTGATCTTCGGCGCATCGTCGCTCTACCTCGTGCTGAAGGTCGGTCTCACTGTCAGCGCTTCCATTCCGGTCGCGGTCATCTCGCTCGCGATGTTTCGCGGCTGGTCGAAGGTCGGCGGGCGCGACGCGACGATTCTCGAACACAACATCACCCAGACGGCCGGGTCGGCGGGCGAGTCGCTCGCGTTCGGCATCGGCGTGACGATGCCGGCAATCCTGATTCTCGGGTTCGATCTCGAACTCACCCGTGTGATGCTCGTCGCGATGCTCGGTGGGCTGCTCGGAATTCTCATGATGATTCCGCTGCGTCGCGCGCTGATCGTAAAGGAACATGGGATATTGAAATATCCGGAAGGCACCGCGTGCGCGGCGGTGTTGAAAGCGGGCGCCAACGCCGCAGACCGCGAACTTGCCAGCCCCTCGGCGCAGGCTGAAATGCGTGCGGCGGAAGCGGCGGGGTTGGATAAATCGCCGGGCGCACACGTAATCTTTACGGGTTTTGGCCTTGGGCTTCTCTACACGACACTCAACCTGGCATTGAAGGGGTGGAAGGATGTGTCCGAAAAAGTTTTCGGCGCTCCGTTCAAAGGCGGCTCCGCGAGCGTCGAGGTTTCACCGGCGCTGTTGGGAGTTGGCTATATTATCGGTCCACGCATCGCCTCGATCATGTGCGGCGGCGGCGTGCTGAGTTATCTGCTCCTGATTCCGTTGATCAAATATTTTGGTGACTCCCTGCCGGCGCCGCTCGCGCCCGGCACGATTCCAATCAGTCAAATGGCGCCGAACGATGTTCGCGAAGCGTATGTTCTCTACATCGGCGCGGGGGCCGTGGCGGCAGGCGGCATCATCAGCCTCGTTCAATCACTGCCAACGATCTGGCATGGACTGAGAGCCGGCTTGCGCGATCTCGGTTTTTCGCAGGGCGGGACCGACGCAGGGCTGCGCACCGATCGTGATCTCTCGATGAAGTTCGTGGGGATCGGAATCATCGTGCTGATTGCAGTAGTCGTTTTGGCACCGTCGCTGCACATGAATCTTCTCGGTGCGTTGTTGATCATTGTATTTGGTTTTCTCTTCGTGACCGTTTCGTCGCGACTCACTGGTGAAATCGGATCCTCGTCGAATCCAATTTCAGGAATGACTGTGGCGACGCTGCTATTCACCTGCCTGGTTTTTCTGATGGTGGGCTGGACGGGTGGAACCTACTACGTCACGGCGCTCTCCGTGGGGGCGATCGTGTGCATCGCGTCATCGAACGGCGGGACGACATCGCAGGATTTGAAAACGGGCCATCTTCTCGGCGCCACGCCGAAATATCAGCAGCTCGCGATCATTGCGGGTGCAATGCTCTCGGCGGTTTGCCTGGGCCCGATTCTTCTGGTGTTGAACGACGCGCGGACCGTTTACGTGCCGGCAGCGGAGGTCGCGCCCGCCGGCTTGCACACCGATGCAAGCAAGCTTACGAAACAGGAAACGCTGCACGGACCGCAGGCGCGCGATGACGCGAACCGCTATCTCGTCTGGCAGAAACCCGATGACGCGAGCGGTCCGGCCGGCCGCTATTTGGTAAATAAAGCCGGAGACGCCGTGTGGCTCGTCGACCCAGGTATCAATGGCACGCATACCACCCGGCCGGACGGAACGGTCGTGCGAAAGTTCGACGCGCCGAAAGCCACCTTGATGTCGTATATCATCAAAGGTATTCTCGATCAGAAGCTGCCATGGGCGTTGGTGCTACTCGGCGTGATGATCTCTGTGGTACTCGAAATGTCGTTCGTGCCGGCGCTGGCGTTTGCGGTCGGCGTGTATCTGCCGCTCTCATCGTCGTCCCCGATCTTCGTCGGCGGCTTTGTGCGGTGGCTGGTGGACCGCCACGGACGCAAACAAGCCTCTCGCGCGCACATGACGGAGGCGCAGCATGTGGAGGAGAGCGACAAGAGTCCGGGCGTGCTGCTCGCCTCTGGCTACATCGCGGGTGGGGCCATCGCGGGAATCATCATCGCGATCTTGCAAGGCGGATCGGACCGCTTTGACGCGTTCGTCACTCGCTTATCGACGGAGTACAATCCCTTTTTCGCGGGACCGTATTCCGATTTGCTTTCGCTCATGCCGTTCCTCGCGATCGCCGTGTTTCTTTATTACGTCGGACGCGAGAAATGGCTTTCTCCGAAAAAGCAATGATCACGCCTCGTCTTCCCAGTAAGGCGTTTCGACAGCGCGAAAAAACTTTCGGGCAGGATTCAGTCCCCATCGATTCGAATCCGGATAATAAAAGCGCACCACGAAGAGTTCCCACTGGGCGAGGTGCGAATGAAACGGGCAGACGGCGGCGCCGGGAGGAATGCGGCGAATTTGGAAATCGAACGGATGGCCACCGCCCCACGTGCCCGCGTTCCGAATACCGCCGAGGGCGAGAGAAACGTTGCGGCAAAACGAGTGGAAATGTCGAGCGGGCGAGTGAAGTTCGTCTTCAGGAAGCGAGGGAAAGTGCACCAGTTTCATGGCTGCGAACAGATGATGAGAGATTAGGACGGCGCAAGCGCCGCGGGTTGTTCAGACAGAATAACAGGCAGGGCAGGAGGCGACAAGGGGTTGAGCCTTTGAACCACAAGGACACCGAGACACAGAGAGCCTACGGCCTTTCGTTCTGATCGTGCCATCCGTTGCGTCGTAGGCACTCCAAAACAAATGATGATGACAGAGAAGAGCCGGAGAACGGGCATTCGGACTTTGTGCCTCCACGCCTTTGCGGTGAACCCTCCATTAGCTTCAGTTGCGGCTTCCGCGCTAATGGAGCGTTGAGCGATGCCGAAGTTTCGAACTAACCTGCGCGCATGAACATTTCGATCTCGATCATGCGACGCTGGCTGTGGCTGGCTTTGTTCCTGTCGGCGGCCGTTTTCGCTCGGGCGGAATCGTTGGCGGATGTGGCGTTTGAGAAACTCGCGCGCGCTTCGATTGAGGAATTGCTCGTAACGAATCCTGAATCGGCGACGACGCTCGGCGATCATCGGTTCGACGATCGCTTGACCGATTACAGTCCCGAGGCGCGCGCCGCATCGGAAAAATCGCTGCGCCGTCAGCTCGCGGAGCTTCAGCAGATCGACGCGCACGCTCTGACCGGAGCCAACCGGATCGACCGCCAGATTCTGCGGCTGAATCTCGAGTCGGCGCTTTTCGAGCTGACCGAGGAACGCGCGTTTGAATGGAATCCGCTCTCCTACAACAGCAGTCTGGCCGAGAGCGTTTATTCGCTAACGGCCCGCGAGTTCGCGCCCGTGGAGCAGCGGATGCGCAGTGCAATTCGGCGCCTCGAGAAAATGCCGCGAGTCATCGAACAGATTAAGGCCACGTTGAAAAATCCGCCGCGGATACACACCGAGACCGCGATTCAGCAAACGGACGGGGCGATTAATTTCGTGCACAACGGATTCGATGATCTGCTGAAACAGGCGCCTGGATTGAAGCCAGAATTCGATGCAGCAGCGACGAAAGCGAGCGCGGCGCTGACGGATTACAAGACTTGGCTGGAGAACGATGTTTTGCCGCACGCGAACGGAAACTTCCGGCTGGGCGCGGAACGCTTTCGCAAAAAACTCAGGTATCTACTCGATTCCGAATTGTCGCCGGAAGAAATTCTCGCGCGAGCGGAACGCGAGCTGATGACGACCACGGACGCACTTTACGCGACAGCGCGTCCGCTGTACCAAACCTATTTTCCCGGCGCGGACGAGGCCACGCTGGCCGATCGGCCAAAAGTAATTCGCGCCGTCTTCGACCGACTGGCGGAAACACATTCGAACGACGACACGGTGGTCGCGCGGGCGAAAGAGATCACGCAGGCGGCGACGGATTTCGTGCGAACGCACGATTTCGTGACGGTGCCGGACACTCCGCTTCATGTGATCGTGCAGCCGGAGTTTCAACGCGGTGTGGCGATCGCCTACTGCGACGCGCCGGGTGCGCTCGAGCCGAACGGTGAGACATTTTTCTCGGTGGCGCCGACGCCGAAGGATTGGAGTCCGGCGCGAAAGCTGTCATTTTATCGTGAGTACAACGATTACATGTTGCACGACCTCACGGTGCACGAGGCGATGCCGGGGCATTACGTGCAACTGGCGCATTCGAACCAGTTCAAAGCGCCGACGTTGGTGCGCGCGGTCTGGTCGAGCGGCACATTCGTGGAAGGCTGGGCGGTTTATATGGAACGCGTGATGGCTGATCAGGGCTTTGGTGGTCCCGAGGTGAAGATGCAGCAATTGAAGATGCGGCTGCGGGCGATCATCAACGCCATCCTCGACCAGAAAATTCACACGGCGAACATGACGGAGAAGGAAGCGCTCGACCTGATGATGCAGCGTGGGTTTCAGGAAGAAGGAGAGGCGGTGGGCAAATGGCGGCGGGCGTGTCTAAGCTCGACGCAACTCTCATCTTATTTTGTCGGCGCGATCGAGCACGACGACATGCGTGCGGCGGCGGAGAAGAAGGAAGGGGCGGCGTTTAATCTGAAACGTTATCACGACCGCGTGCTGTCGCTCGGCAGTCCTGCCGTGAAATATGTGCGGCAGGAGTTGGGGTATTGAAGAAGGCGTTTTGAGAGTCCCGCACCAGGAGAGCTCGGATGGTCCCGGGAAATAAGCATCCACTCGCTCACGCTCGCGGCTACGGGAGCGGCCGGTTTTGTAGCGGCGAGCGTGAGCGAGTGGATCAGCTTTTCTCGATCAGCCGATTGTAGATGCGCCAGAACAGATCCCAATAATCATCTTTGCGAACGTCGACATCGGGATACCCCGCGATGCAGCAGCCGGTGAATGGATAATCGCGCCAGTCGGTGGTTAGTTCGGCACGCACGGCATTGTCGAAAAGGTAGTGAGCGAGAGCTGTGAATGCGCCGCGCTCTCGG
>DAITQE010000152.1:0-2201 GCA_036833235.1 Opitutus sp. | reverse complement strand
GCGCAGCACGTTGTCGTGGGTTTGACGCTGCCAGTCGGCTGGAGCGAGGGTGGGCCGCAGATGCTTCCGGAAGAACTCAACCGCTACACGCTGGTCGCTGCCGATCTCATTTAAGCCGAGCAGAACTAAATGTATGTGATCTGGCATGAGCACGTAAGCGGGGCAAACGAGATCGTAGCGGGCGCACGTGTGGAGCAACATAAGCTGCCAAAAGTGCAGGAACGTTTCGCTGAGCCACCCAGTGGTTCGATCCTCAATCGTGAGCGTCCAATGAACAAAGGCGTTGCCGCGGTAAAACTCGGGGGCGAGTCGCGGGAGGTTATGCTTTTCGATATTTAAGGCATCCACTCGCTCACGCTCGCGGCTACGTGAGAGGTGTTGTTCTGCGGAATCCATCGTAGCGGCGAGCGTGAGCGAGTGGATTTAGTGCAGAGCGGCGATTGAGATGAGCTGAATCCGACTGCCTAACTACGCTTTCGCCTCCGCGTACGCTTCCATGCCGATGCACGAGCACACGAGATTCCGATCGCCGTACACGTTGTCCACGCGGCCGACGCTCGGCCAGAATTTGCTGGCGCGGGTCGATGGACTTGGAAACGCGGCGAGTTCGCGCGAGTACGGATGATTCCACTCGTCGGAGCAGACGGCTTTTGCGGTGTGCGGCGCATGCTTGAGCGGATTGTTCGTTTTGTCCGACTCACCGTTCACCATCGCCTGCATTTCGCCGTGGATCGAGATGAGCGCGTCGCAGAAGCGATCGAGCTCCACTTTTTCTTCACTCTCCGTGGGCTCGATCATGAAGGTGCCGGGAACAGGGAACGACATCGTCGGCGCGTGATAACCGTAGTCCATGAGACGCTTCGCGGCATCATCGACTTCGACCCCGTGTTTTTTCCAGGCGCGAAGATCGACGATGCATTCGTGCGCGATCAGCCCCGCGTTGCCCCGATAGAGAACGGGAAAAAATTTCTCGAGGCGCTTCGCAACGTAGTTGGCTTTGAGGATCGCCGTCTTCGTTGCCTCGGTCAGTCCGTCGGGTCCCATCATACGGATGTACATCCACGAAATCACGAGGATGGAGGCGGAGCCCCACGGAGCTGCTGAGACGGCGCCGTTGGCTGGTTCCGGGTTCCGGGTTTCGGGTTCCGAGTTGTTGAGAAAAACGTGGCCGGGAAGAAACGGCGCGAGATGCGCGGCGACTCCGATCGGTCCCATGCCGGGACCGCCGCCGCCATGTGGGATGCAGAATGTTTTATGCAGATTAAGATGGCAGACGTCGGCTCCGATATGACCGGGCGACGTGAGTCCGACCTGCGCGTTCATGTTGGCGCCGTCCATGTAAACCTGTCCGCCGTACGCGTGAATCGTGGCACAGATATCCTTGATGCTGCTTTCAAATACGCCGTGCGTGGACGGATACGTGACCATTAATGCAGCGAGATTCGGCGCATGCGCGGCGGCTTTCGCGTTGAGATCCGCGACATCAATATTGCCGTTGGCATCACACGCGACCGGGACGACTTTGAAGCCGCACATCGCCGCGCTCGCAGGGTTCGTGCCGTGCGCGCTCGTGGGAATGAGGCAGATATTTCGCTGACCTTGGTCGCGCGATTCGTGATGCGCGCGAATCACGAGCAGGCCCGCGTACTCGCCTTGGGAACCGGCGTTCGGCTGCAGCGAGATGGCGGCGAACCCCGTGATTTCGCTGAGCCAGCTTTCGAGATCGTGGAAAAGTTTTTGATATCCGCGCGTCTGTTCCGCGGGAGCGAACGGATGAAGCTTGCTGAACTCCGGCCAGGAAACGGGAGCCATTTCGCTCGTGGCGTTGAGTTTCATCGTGCACGAGCCGAGCGAAATCATCGAGTGGCAGAGCGAAAGATCCTTCGCCTCGAGCCGCTTGATATAGCGGAGCATTTCGTGCTCGGTGTGGTAGCGGTTGAAGGTGGCCGCAGTCAGGAAGGACGAGGTGCGAGCGTGCGGCGCGTTGAAGTCGGCGAGCGCGGCTAGTTGAGAGTTGAGAGCTGAGAGTTGAGAACTGAATTCCGTGCCGGCGGACTCGCTAAAGAATCCCAGGATCGTTTGGACATCATCGACCGTAATCGTTTCATCGAGCGAAAGCCCGACGGTGTACTCGTCGATGCGGCGCAAATTGAATTTCTTCGCCGCGGCGGCGGCATGAACGCGCGCGGCGGCGACGTTCG
>DAITQE010000151.1:2264-7394 GCA_036833235.1 Opitutus sp. | reverse complement strand
CTTGTCGTTCAAAAAACGCGGCATTGGCGCTTTGATGATCGTCCGCGGCGTGCGGAAATGGCACGAGTAGCGCCGGTGTTTCACAACGAATCAACTCCGCAATCGTGCCCGCTCCTGCGCGCGAGACGACCAGGTCGGCGGCCGAAAGAAGTTCGGCCACCCGATCGCAAAACATCAGGAAGCGAGCGCAAACGGGCACGCCTTCCTTGGTTTGCAGCTCCACCGTTTCTTCGCTGCCTTTTCCCAGGCCGGTAACGCAGCAAACCTGGATCCCTGCTGAGGCCAGCGCTTGATTTTCTTTGCGTACCCAGTCGTTCAACACAGTCGCGCCCTGGCTGCCGCCGAATACGACCAAAAGTTTTTGGTTCGGATTGAATCCCAGCGCAGTACGCGCCTGCTCCTGCGGAACGCGGGCGATTTCCTGACGGACCGGCAATCCAACGTGGCGAATAATTCCCGGACGAACGTCGTCCAGCCGAATTCCAGGCGGCAGATAAACGCGCCGGGCAAAACGACTCAGCACGCGTGTCGCCAATCCCGGCACACGATTCGCCTCGTGGAGCGCGACCGGAATTCGATGGAGCCAGCCGACGAGTACGACCGCTGTCGATGTGAACCCACCAAAACCGATAATTGCGTCCGGCCGCTTGGCTCGGATGAGACTCCAACAAAACCGCACGCCTTTTAGCTGGCTGACGGCGCACCGCGCCAATTTCAACGGATGCAGCGAGAACCCGGTTCCAGGCACGGGCCAAAATTCAAAATGCGGATACTTCGCAATCAGCCGCGCATCTACTTTTTTGTGGCTGATCAGCAGACGAACCGAATGTCCGCCAGCGACCAATCCTTCAGCGAGTGAGATCCCGGGCGATAGGTGTCCGCCAGTGCCACCGCAGGTTATCAAAAAGGCGCTCATTGGAAGCCCTCCGGGGAAAGCTCCAAGCGCTCATTATTGCTAACGTTCACGCGAGCACCTCCTTCATCGATCGTGCATGGCTCGTGAGGGTGGCACGGCCCCAGGTTCGCTGCGTGTTGATGAGAACACCCAGCAGCAATCCCATCAGCAGTAAATTCGAAAGTCCGGCGCTGATGAACGGCAGCGACATTCCCTTGGTGGGAAACACACCCGTGACAACCCCCACATTGATAATTGCCTGCAGGCAGATCAGGAGCAGACAGCCGGTCACCAGGAGAAACTGAAACAGATTCGGCGCGCGGCGGAGGTGAACCAAACCGGCGATAAAGATAATTAGAAACAATGCGACCACGCCGAGCGTGAACCAGAGTCCGAGTTCTTCTCCCACGACGGCAAAAATCATGTCGGTATGCGCCTCGGGCAAAAAATTCAGCTGCTGCCGCCCTTGGCCCAAGCCGGCGCCTTCGATTCCACCGGCGGCGAAGGCCGCGAGGGATTGATAAAGCTGATACGTTCCGCCCTGCTTGTTTCCTTCGACATCGAGAAAGGCAACAAACCGGCGCAGACGATTGGGGTTCAGCATGACCGCGACGCTGAACAACCCGATGACCGCCGCTGCTGTCGGCACCATGTAGCGCCAGCGCGCCCCAGCCAGAAACAGGAGAAGCAAACCGACCGTCATCATCAGCGCCGCCGTACCAAAGTCGGGTTCACGTTGCACCAGCACCGCGAATACGCCGACAAGCAGCAGCGGAAAAAGGAAGCCGCGTTTGAACTCGGCGATTCGCGTCTGGTTGAGCGCAAGATAATGCGCGAGACAGAAGACCAAACCGAGTTTCGCGAACTCCGAAACCTGGATCAGCACCGGACCGAAACCCAGCCACCGGCGTGCGCCCCCGCGCCAGACCCCGATGTGCGTCAACACCAGCATGAGCAACACGGCAAATGCGCCGGCGACCCACCACGCATAGCGGCGGGCATAATCGAGATCGATGCGGCTGATCACGAAGCACAGCACGGTGGCGAGAGCCACGCCGATCAGCTGCTTGTTGAGATAGTAAAACGGTCCCTGCTTAAAGGATACGCTCGCGCTGAAGAGAATGGTCAGGCCGAGAAACGTCAGACCCAACGCGCAAACCACGATGATCATCACCGGATTCAAAACGGAGCGCGTCGCACCGCGACGAGGAGGGGTTATGTGAGAAGCACTGGGCATGGCCGCGTCTTCAGCTGTGGCACGGGTCTCCCGACGCGTGATGCCGATCGTCACAGGTCTGGAGACCCGGGCCGCTTGCCCAGCCAACGCGAGCATTGCGGGCTAACAACCAGCACGGACCAGCTCCACGGATCGCCATCACTTGTCTTCGACTTTGATGACAGGTGGCTCGCCGTCTTTGTTACTCAACCCAGCATCAAGATCTTGCTCCGGCGGCGGAACGATGGTCGTTGGAACCGGGGCGGATGGCGCGGGCTCAGCGGCAGGTTTTGACGTGGCAGTTTTCGTTTTGCTCGAAGGCGCCTGCCAGCCGGGAATTGTCAGTTTCATCCCCGGCCGGATCTTCGCGGGATCCGAAATATTGTTGGCGATCGCGAGGTCGCCGACCTTCACCTGGTACTTGCGCGCGATCGCACCAAGGGTCTCACCCGGACGGACCGTGTGCTTCACCGATTCGCCAGAGGGCCGGGCCGCGGCATGGATTTCGGAAGTTGCCGGCTGGGCCGACACGGGCTCCATCGCGACGCTATTCCCCTGCATTGATTTGTTGGGAATGATGAGTTTCTGACCAATTCGCACGGTGGCGGTCACCTTGATGTTATTGGCCGCGGCAATTTCCGCGACGGTGGTGTGATTCTTTTTTGCGATCACCCAGAGGCTATCGCCTTTTGTGACGGTGTACGTCGAAGCGGGCGTGACGTCGCCGACGGGTTGAGCTTCGACTGCCGCGGCTGCAGGTGTGCCGGGACGAGTTGGCGAGAAGCGAACTGCAGCGGCGGGGGCGTTGGGATCAAACGCGCCCCTGTCGGCGTCCGCCGCGGGCGCTGCGGTGATGGACGATTGGCCTGACGTCGCCGGTGAAGCGACTCCGGCATCGTCATCGCGCATGATCACCGTATCAGACTTGGACGGTGAAACCTTGTTGGCGGAGCTGCAGCCGGGGTTCGCAAAAATGAGGATGAGGGCAAAGACGTGGATGCCCACGACCGCACCGAAAATTTTGAGAATTTTCATAGTAGAACAGTTGGTTGGTTGCTGACCTGAATGCTATCTAAATTTGTCGAAAGCTTACGTTGCCGGAGTCGGCGTTGTGACGAGGGTGCGGACGAGCTCTGCGAATTGCTCTCCGCGATCGGAATAGCTGCGAAACATATCGAAACTCGCAAAGCCGGGACTCAGCAGGACGTTGTCACCCGCCGTTGCGAGTTCAGCGGCGCGGCGGACCGCTTCAGCCAGGCTGCCACAGGTCGTGTGCGCGACGCGGAAAGAGGAACAATGAAAAGCGAGTTCAGCACTCGTCTCACCGATCAGAATCGCATGCTTCACGTGTGGTGCGATGCGATGCACGAATCCGGCAAAATCGCCGCCCTTGGATTTGCCGCCCGCGATAAGCACGACCGGCGCATCGAAACGACCGAGTGCGGCTTCGACCGCGTGGAAGTTAGTGGCTTTGGAATCGTTCCAATACGTCACGCCCTCGTGCTCCGCGACCTTCGCGAGTCGATGCGGCCCAAGCTGAAAATCCTGTGCGGCCCGGATCAGCGTTTCCGCAGGAAGGCCAATCGTCCGCCACCAGGCAGAGGCCAGCAGAAAATTTTCACGTTGCGGATAATCAGTGAATACGGTTCCAGCGAGCAGGGGGTCGGCCGGTTGTCCTTCCGTGACGACGCTCGCCGACGCGGGCAGCGGCCGGTCAAACCGCTGCGCGTAACGTTGAACCGACGAGCCGGCAAACACCGCGCCGGGAGCGGTGCGCGCGACGAGATTCCACTTGGCGCTAAAATAGTTTTCCAGCCGCAGGTGGCGCTCCAGATGATCCTCGGCGAAATTCGTCCATAGCGTCGCATCGGGGCGAAACCGTTGGAGCGTTTCTGCTTGGAAAGAACTCACCTCGACCACCGCAATCATGTCGGGAGTGCCGCCTTCCGTTTCGTCGATGAGCTGCGAAAACGAATGCCCAATGTTGCCGGTCGCGTACGCCACGCGATCCGCCGCGCGCAGCGCATGCGTGAGAAATTCTGTGAGCGTTGTCTTCCCGTTCGTACCGGTGATCGCAACGGTTCCACCGCGCCAAAGCATCGCGGCAAAATCGACTTCGCCCATGCATTCGCACCCCGCCGTCCGCGCCGCGGCGAGCCACGGATGATCCGGCGGAAACCCGGGAGAAAAAACTACGAGTCGATGCGTGTTCGCCGCTTTCGCGGTAAACGCCGTGCTTTTCACGTCGTAAATCACGCCCTCTGCTCCGAGCGCGGCCAGCGACGCGCAAACTCCGACACCGCTCACCCCGCCGCCAAAAATGGCAACGGGCTGCGCGAGAAGTGAACGAAGTGACTCGGGAGGAGAGCGCATGTTAACGCAGTTTCAAGGTTGCGAGGCCCGCCAAAGCACAGCCGAGGGACAACACCCAGAAACGGAGCACCACTTTCGTTTCTGGCCAGCCCTTCTTTTGAAAATGATGGTGAATCGGCGCCATCAGAAAGACTCGCCGGCCTTCGCCGAAACGGCGCTTCGTGAACTTAAACCAGCCGATTTGAATCACGACCGAAAGCAGCTCGGCCACAAAGACGCCTCCGACAATCACGAGCGTGAACGGTTGGTGAATCATGAACGCCATGACGCCGATCAATCCGCCCAGCGCCAGCGAGCCGGTATCGCCCATGAAAACTTCGGCCGGGTGCGAGTTATACCAAAGAAATGCCATGCATCCGCCGATCAATGCGCCGCAGATTACCGTGAGTTCTCCCGTGCCGGGCACGTTGCTCATCAGCAAATAGTCCGACAAAATGACGTTGCCCGCGGCGTACGCCATGATGCCGAAAACGAGCGCCACTGAAATCGTGCAACCGACCGCCAGTCCATCCAAACCGTCGGTAAAGTTGATCGCGTTGCTGAAACCGACAACCCACAGATAAATAAGCACGAGCAGCAGCGCCCAATGCATGTGACCGATCACTGCGTGCTTCACGAATGGGACCCAGAGTTCGCGGATTTTAGC
>DAITQE010000151.1:1735-2254 GCA_036833235.1 Opitutus sp. | reverse complement strand
GGCAAGCGCCGCGACAGTCGCGAGCGTTTGCCAGCCGATTTTTTCCCACGAGGAAATGCCGTTACGATTCTTGTGAACGACTTTGAGGTAGTCATCCCGCCAACCTGGAATCGTGAGCGCGCCATACACGAAGAGACTCACAAAGACCCAGACATTCGGCGCAGCCCAGAGCACGGAGCTGAGAAACACCGAGATGAAAATAATTAGGCCACCCATCGTCGGCGTGTGTTTCTTGTCGAAATACGTCGCGCCGAGTTCGCCCGTCCGATCGTCAATGTAGCCGTGTCCGAACTTCAGCTCGCGGAATTTTCGGATCAAACGCGGCGCGATGATAAAACCGATGAACAACGCCGTGATCGCCGCCAGCAGCGTGCGCACAGTGATATACCGCAGCAGTCGCAGCGGTCCAAAGTAATGTTCGTAATCGGCCAACAGGCTAAGCATGAAAAATAAAAACGCCCGATCTCCGATGGCAGAGGCTCCGACTGCCCGGGCTCCCACGGTAGGGTCTCCCACGGT
>DAITQE010000151.1:0-1725 GCA_036833235.1 Opitutus sp. | reverse complement strand
GCCGCCCTGCGCCTTTCCTTCGTTGCAAAGCTCTTGAAAACGGAGGTAACGCTCAGGGCGCGTCGGAAAACGCCACGGTTTTCAGCGGTAGTTTCGTGAGCGTAGGCTGCCAGCTTGCTGGCGCGGATTGAGCGCGAGCAAGCTCGCGGCCTACGTGGTCTGTACGTTGCAAGCGCAAGCCGGAAACCCGCAAGGGACACGCGCCCCCACCTCGAGCCAAGATCTGTTTGATCGAAAATAGGACGCTCCATTTTCATCCGTGCGCCTCCGCGACGTGCGGTTCCAAAATCTTTTCCAAAGCGTAGCGCCGGCTGCCTTTGATAAACACCGCGCCGGTCCACGTTCCAAAACGCGCAATGATCGGGTCAATCGTCGTCGTCACTACGATCTGTTCTGGACTCGATCCATTTTCCAGCGCGCCTGCACGCACCGCGTCCGCTTGGTCGCCGATCACGAAGAGAAAATCTTGCGGGCGCAACTGCAGCGAGCGGCCCAGCGCGTGATGATACGCCTGCGACTCATGGCCGAGCTCCTCCATCCCGCCCAGCACAAATAATCTCGGCTCACTCACCGGAGCGACGGCATAAAATGCCGCCAGCGCGTCCGCCATCGAGGCCGGGTTAGCGTTGTAGCAGTCGAGGTAAAGCAAGCGTCCGTCGGTCCAGCGCAGTTCACCGCGAAGCCGCGCCGGTTCCCAACCTGCGATGCGCCCTTGAATTGTTTGCGGCGAAATGCCGAGCCAGCGCGCCACGCTGATCGCCAGCGCGGCATTCTGCGCCATGCCATCGGACACCCGGCGAAAAACGAAGGTCGCCGCCCCGGGGTTTTCGCCGATCAGCTCGAGCACGGTCGAATTTCCCTGATGCGAAACAGCGAACGAAATCTGATCGCTGCGCAGCTCGGCTGGTTGCGTCAGCTCCGTGCGCGTCACGACTTTCCGGCGAACCTTCAGTTCACGAAAAGCGGCGAACTCCGCGCATTGCTGCGGGAAAAACGCGATCCCGCCGACCGGCACGCGTTTCGCGAGCAAGGCCTTTTCAGCCGCAACCCCCTCCAGTCCGCCAAGCTCCTCGGTGTGCGCCGGAGCAACCAACGTGATCACCACTACGTCGGGCGCGATCATCTCAGTCAAAAGCGCCATTTCGCCAGGACTGCTGATTCCCGCCTCGATCACTGCGTACTTGTGCACGTCCGGATCGAGCCGCGTGAGCGTTAGCGGCACACCGAGGTGATTGTTAAGATTGCCGTCCGTCGCGAGCACGCCCGCGTCAGCGGCTCCGAGCAACAGTGCGAGAAGATTTTTCGTCGAGGTCTTCCCGGCGCTGCCGGAAATTCCAATCACCGGTCCCCGAAATGTGCGACGATGCTCCCGTGCGATCGCCTGGAACGCCGCCAGCGGATCCGCCACGATGAGCTGTGGCAGCATCACGGCCGGATTCGGCACCGCGACCAACGCAGCACTCGCCCCGGCCGCGGCGGCTGCGGCAAGAAAATCGTGTCCGTCCCGTTTTTCCGTTTTGATCGCAACGAAGATTTGTCCGGCGCGGAGCTGCCGCGTGTCCATCGTGAATCCATTGAGCCGTGACGCAGGCGCCACGGTCCAGCGACCACCGGTCCAGGAAGCGAGAAGAGTTGAAGGAAAGAGCGGCACCAGAGTTCTTGGCCGTGCGGCAAGTCCGTTCGCCGCTGCGTTTTCAACGTTTGTTTTTCCGCGCGGTTTACGTT